>JAGBID010000159.1 GCA_017935165.1 Clostridia bacterium | reverse complement strand
GAGGGTGGTCGAGCAACACTTTACGTGACTGAGGGGTTGATAAAGAGGTTAGCTTACTCCGGTCTGTATCTCCTCATCCGTCTTTCAAAGCGGACAAGACGCTTTGAAATCCACCTTCCCCGCTGGGGAAGGGGACACGTAACCGTCAGCTCCAAGTGAATATTAATTGCGTCGCAGACCATTAACGTGTCGCAGACACGCATCACTTGCGTAGCATGTATCACTTCTCACTTCTCACTCGCCACAACGTGGCGCTATGGGAAGCCGGAATAGCGGCAGTATAAAATATGACAATATTCACAAAAAATAAGGGATATAATTATGAAAGGTCTGATTATTCTCCGGCAGGCACAGGGTGATACTGCAGGTCTTTTGTAAGAAATACCCAAATATTTAAAAAAATGTAGCATTTCTTTTAAGAAAATAGATAAAACACTTGAACTTTTGTGTAAATCTTACTATAATAAAATTAAGAAAATGAAAATAGTACAATTGCGCCCGTTTTGGGGCAAGGATTGTTTTCGGGAAAGGAGCGCAAACGCAAAATGAATAACGACATCAGCTTCGGCATTCACGTATTCTGTGAAGGCAAGAACCTGAGAAGCTACGAGATGCTGGGACTTCACAAGACGGTGAAGGACGGCAAGGAATGTATGGTTATGCGTACCTGGGCGCCATTTGCAAGAGCGGTTTCCCTTGTCGGTGAGTTTTCAGGCTGGAAGGAATATAAATATCCTTTAAAGCGTATCGACGGTGGAATCTGGGAGGTTTATACCGACGAAGTCTTCGATGAGTTTACGTCCTATAAGCTCCTGATAACGGGGCGTGACGGCAAGAAAACCTACAAGGCTGACCCTTACGCCTTCCATTTTGAAACAAGACCCCGCACAGCTTCAAGGTACTATGATTTAAAGGGCTTTAACTGGACTGACGAAAAATATATGAAGAGCCGAGTAAAGGCGAATCCCTATGAGAAGCCAATGAATATTTATGAGGTTCACTTAGGCTCCTGGCGCAGGTACAAGGATAAAGAATATTTCAACTACAGAAAAATAGCTGATGAGCTTGTTCCCTACGTCAAGGAGATGGGCTACACCCATATTGAGCTTATGCCCATAACGGAATATCCCTTTGAAGGCTCCTGGGGTTACCAGGTTACGGGTTACTTTGCACCCACCAGCCGCTTCGGTGAGCCTAAGGATTATATGTACTTTGTAAACAAGTGCCACGAAGAGGGTATAGGCGTTATTATGGACTGGGTGCCTGCCCACTTCCCCAAGGATGAAATGGGTTTAAGGCAGTTTGACGGCGGACCCCTTTATGAATATCCCGACCCGAGAAAGGGCGAGCATAAGGAATGGGGTACACTTGTTTTCGATTACGGCAGACCCGAGGTGCAGTCCTTCCTGATTTCCAGCGCCAACTTCTGGCTTAAGGAATACCACGTGGACGGCTTAAGGGTAGACGCGGTTGCCTCCATGCTTTACCTTGATTACGGCAGGAACAACGGTCAATGGGTCACTAACAGCTACGGCGGTAACGAGCACTTAGAGGCTGTAAGCTTTATAAGAAATTTAAACGAAGCTGTTAAAATGGATAACCCCGGCGCAATTATGATTGCGGAGGAGAGCACCCTGTGGCCGAAGGTCTCGGGTCCTGCGGCTCTTGGAGGTTTAGGCTTTAATTACAAGTGGAATATGGGCTGGATGAACGATATGTTCCGCTTTATATGTATGGACCCCTTGTTCAGAAAGGACCACCACGACAAAATGACCTACACCTTCTCCTATGCCTTTACGGAGAATTTCATATTGCCCATATCTCACGACGAGGTTGTTTACGGCAAGGGTTCCCTGTTTAATAAGATGCAGGGCAGCGAAAGCGAGCGATATGCCGCACTCAGGGGATTTATGAGCTTTATGATGGCCTTCCCCGGCAAGAAGCTCACCTTTATGGGTACGGAGTTTGCCCAGCACAATGAATGGAACTACGAAAAAGAGCTTGAGTGGGAGCTTTTACAGTATGCTGACCACCAGAAATGCCACAATTTCTTTAAGGCGATAAACCGCTTCTATAAAGAAAGGAAGGAGCTTTTCGAGCTTGATTGCAGCGAAGAGGGCTTCAGGTGGATATCAGGCGGCGACTATACCCAGAACGTAATTGCTTTCAGGCGCCTTGACAAGAAGGGTAACGAGCTTATTGTGCTTGTCAATTTCTTACCTGTCAGCCACGGCGATTATAAAATAGGCGTTCCCTACAAGGGCGTTTACGAGGAAGTTTTCAGCAGCGACAGTGAAGAATTCGGCGGCAGCGGCAACTTAAACGGCGGCAGTATTAAGTCCGAAAATTACCCGATGCACGGCTTCGGCCAGAGTATTTCCCTTAAGCTGCCTGCTAACTCAGCGGTATTTATAAGATGTAAGCGCAAGAACCCCACACGTAAGAATAAAAAGTAAAACCCTTACTTTTATTATATAAACAACATATTTTAGGGAGGATATTAAAATGTTACCTAAACAGGAAGTAGTAGCCATGCTCCTTGCAGGCGGTCAGGGCAGCAGACTCGGTGTACTCACAAAGAAACTTGCAAAACCCGCAGTACCCTTCGGAGGTAAGTACAGAATTATCGACTTTCCGCTTTCCAACTGCGTAAACTCCGGTATTGATACCGTTGGTGTTCTCACTCAGTATCAGCCTTTGGAGCTTAACGAGTACATAGGAAACGGCCAGCCCTGGGACCTTGACTCTATGAACGGCGGCGTTCACGTGCTGCCTCCTTACCAGAAGAACAAGGGCAGCGACTGGTACAAGGGCACAGCCAACGCTATTTATCAGAACATCCCCTTTATTGAGAGATATAACCCCGACTACGTAGTAGTTCTTTCAGGTGACCACATCTATAAGATGGACTACTCCAAGATGGTTCAGTTCCATAAGGATAACGATGCAGCCTGCACAATAGCTGTTTACGAGGTTCCTATGGAGGAGGCTTCACGTTTCGGTATCCTTAACACTAACCCCGACGGCTCTATCTATGAGTTTGACGAGAAACCCAAGGTACCTAAGAGCAACCAGGCTTCAATGGGTATTTACGTATTTACCTGGGAAAAGCTTAGAAAATACCTTGAAGATGATGAGAAGGACGAAAATTCCTCCAACGACTTCGGTAAGAACGTGCTTCCTTGCATGCTTAACTCAGGCGAGAGAATGTTTGCTTACCGCTTTGAAGGCTACTGGAAGGACGTTGGTACCATCGACAGCCTTTGGGAATCAAATATGGACCTTCTTAACCCCAAGGTTGAGCTTGATTTAAACGACGAAAGCTTCAGAATTTTCGCAAGAACTCCCGTTATGCCTCCCCAGTACATTGCTGCGGAAGCTAAGGTTCAGAACAGCCTTATCGCTGAAGGCTGCAACGTTTACGGTGACGTGGACTTCTCCATCCTCTCCTCAGGCGTTACAGTTGAAAAGGGCGCTAAGGTTCTTGATTCCATCGTTATGCCCGGTGCCACCATCAAGTCAGGCGCAGTTGTTCAGTACGCTATTGTTGCTGAGAACGCAGTTGTAGGCAACAGTG
The DNA here is from genome assembly GCA_017935165.1 of Clostridia bacterium. Taxonomy (GTDB): domain Bacteria; phylum Bacillota; class Clostridia; order Oscillospirales; family Acutalibacteraceae; genus SIG603. The sequence continues at coordinate 11,649 of JAGBID010000159.1, read as the reverse complement.
CCGTTGTTGGCGAAAGACCCGAGAAGATGGAAAACCTTGACGAGTGGGGCGTTGCTGTTGTCGGTCCCAACTATAAGTTAGGCGACGGCGAGTACGTAGCTCCTAAGGCTATGATAGGTGAAGAAGTATAAGTGTTTTTCACGGACCCAATACAATAAAAAGGAGTGCTCTTACGAGGGTAAGGGCGTGATAATATTATGGCAGGAAATAATGTAGTGGGCGTACTTTTTGCTTATGTCCATGGTAAAAGAATCAGCGAGCTGACAACTAACAGAGTTATGGCTTCAGTTCCCTTTGGCGGCAGATACCGCCTTGTAGACTTCGCTCTCTCCAATATGGTTAACTCCGGCATAAACAAGGTCGGCGTTATCACTGAGCGTGACTACCAGTCCCTTATGGACCACTTAGGTTCAGGTAAAGCCTGGAACCTTTCAAGAAAGAGAGAGGGTCTGTTCCTTCTTCCTCCCTTCGGTACAGATAATAAGAGAAGCGACGGCAAAATCGAGTCCCTTGCTTCCATTAAGAGATTTTTAGCTAACTCCCACGAGGATTACGTGCTTCTCTCTGACTGTGACTACGTTTGCAACATCGACTATAAGGATGCTTTAAAGGCTCACGAGAAATCAGGTGCAGATTTAACCCTCATCTACAGAAAGGGTTCTTCTCCCGAAGGTATCGACGCTAATATTTATGAGGTTGACGAAAACGGTAAGGTTACAGACAGCATCGTTAAGAACAGCGGTAACAAGGACGTTAACGTTGGTATGGGTATGTACATCATCGGCCGCCGTCTCCTTATGAACCTTGTGGACGTTTGCATGGGCAGAAACATCGTGGACTTCGACCGCGCTGTTATCAGAAAGTGCCTTGACGAAATGAAGGTAAACGGCTACGAATTCAAGGGCACAGCCTTACATATCACATCTATGACAGCTTTCTTCGATGCCAATATGGCATTAATGGATGCAGACGTTCGCGCTGAGCTTTTCAATGCTAACAGACCCATCTACACAAAGCTTCGTGACGATATGCCCGCTAAGTACGGTCTTGGCTCCAGCGTAACTAACTGCCTGGTTGCTGACGGCTGCATTATCGACGGCGAGGTTGAAAACTGCATCCTCTTCCGCGGTGTTAAGGTTAAGAAGGGCGCAGTTGTCAAGAACTGTGTTCTTATGCAGGATACAGAGGTTGGCGAGAACGCTACACTTAACTACGTTGTTGCCGACAAGGACGTAAGCATCGACCGCGAAAGAGCTCTTATGGGCTACAAAACATACCCCGTATACATCGCAAAGGGAAGCAAGGTATAATGTTCACCACTTAAGTGGTGAGTGATGAGTGAGAAGTGATACATGCTACGCAAGTGATGCGTGTCTGCGACACGTTAATGGTCTGCGACGCAATTAATGTATATACGTAGGGACAGCATTTACTGCTGTCCGAAACACTGAAGGTGTTTGATTACAGCGAGCTTTAGTTGTGAAAGAGGGTAATTAGTTCTAATCTGTATCTCCTCATCCGTCACTCACTACGTTCGTGCCACCTTCGTAGCAACGAAGTTGCACGTAATCACGAAGTGATTTCTCGCATGGGGAAGGGGACCCACCACTGCGACACAATACAGCCTTCCCCTTGAGGGGAAGGGGGACCATCGGAAGATGGTGGATGAGGTGTAACGTAACCTGCACTAATCTTCTTCCACCGCATCAGATTTGCAAGCAAATCGCGGCGAAACACTTTGCGTTTGCGTACGCGACACCTTCGCAAGAAATCTCCCCGCTTAGGGAAGGGGACCCACCACTGCGACGCAATTAATGTATATACGTAGGGACAACATTTATGTTGTCCGTTGCCGTAAGGCAAGATTACACCGAACTTTACGTTTAAAGCAGTTTCAAGACTTTACATAATCTCATTCACACGACTAAAATTTCTTAGAAATTACAAATCCTGTCACTACGGCAAAGTTATTACCTATGTGCTACGGTAAGGTGACTTATAAGTCAAAAATTTATAAGGAGTTAAAAATGAAAGTATTATTTTGTGCAAGTGAAGCATTGCCCTTTGCAGCCACAGGCGGTCTTGGTGATGTAGCAGGTTCACTTCCTGTTGCACTTAGAACAAGACTTATCGGCTGCCGTGTTGTAATGCCTCTTTACGAGAGCGTTCCCCAGGCGCTCAGAGAAAATATGAAGTTTATCACAAGCATCAGCGTTCCCGTTGCATGGCGCCGCCAGTACTGCGGAATTTACGAGGCTAAGGTAAACGGCGTTATCTACTACCTTATTGATAACCAGTACTACTTCAAAAGAAAAACATTATACGGCCACTTCGACGACGCCGAGAGATTTGCATTCTTCTCCCGTGCCTGCATCGAAATGCTGCCTTACATCGACTTCAAGCCCGACGTTATCCACGCTAACGACTGGCAGACAGCCTTAGTGCCCATCTATTACCACCTTTTCTATGCTAATTCCGATTGGTTCAAGGGCATCAAGACTCTTATTACAATCCACAACATCCAGTACCAGGGTCAGTACAGCTTCGAAATTTTAGAGGATGTTTTCGGTATTCCCAGAAGTGAATCTAACCTCCTTGAATATGACGGCTGCATCAACCTCTTAAAGGGCGCTATTGAAACAGCTAACTGGGTTTCCACCGTTAGCCCCACCTACGCAAAGGAGATTTTAGACCCCTGGTTTGCCCACAAGCTTGACCCCATCCTCCGCGACAGAAGCTTCAAGCTTTCAGGCATTCTTAACGGTATTGACGTTGTTAACTACGACCCTGCAGTTGACCCCAACGTTTACGCTAACTTTACTATCGAGGACAGAAGCGGCAAGGCAATCAACAAGGCTAAGCTCCAGGAGAGATTAGGCGTTGAAGTTAACCCTGACGTTCCCGTTATCGGTATGGTTACAAGACTTGTTTCCCACAAGGGTCTTGACCTTGTTAAGGAAGCTGTGGACAGCATTATGGCAGAGTCCAACGCACAGTTCGTTGTTCTCGGCAGCGGCGACTGGGAATATGAAAACTTCTTCCGTGAGATGCAGGCTAAGTACCCGGGCAGATTCGCAATTTGCCTTGGCTTTATTCCCGAGCTTTCAAGAAAGATTTACGCAGGCGCTGACCTGTTCTTAATGCCCAGTAAGAGTGAGCCCTGCGGCTTGGCTCAGATGATTTCCCTGCGCTACGCTACAATCCCGATTATCCGTGAGACAGGCGGTCTTAAGGACTCCATCACAGACTGCGGCGACGGCGAAGGCAACGGCTTTACATTCAAGTCCTACGAGGCAAAGGATATGATCGACGCTGTTATGCGCGGTGTTAACCTTTACAATAACGATAAAGAGCAGTGGAACGTTCTCTGTGACCGCGCTATGAAGTGCGACAACAGCTGGGGCAAATCCGCTAAGGAATACATCAAGCTCTATAAGTCACTTATTAAATAAAATAGTAAAACGATAGAGGCACCCTCCGTAAGGAAGGTGCCTCTATCAGGTGCTTTTAATTAAGATTTGTGTTTAAGATTATTTCATCTACGTCAATTTCGGTTACAAATATCTTTTGCGAGGTGGGAACCCTTGCCTCATAGCAGCAGCTTCAAGAAGATATTTATTCTTAAATTTCATATTACTCAGCATAACTATGTAAAGTGAATTACACAACTTTCTCCTTATTAAAATAATCACATAAAAAATAAAGTGCAGCCTATCTTTTTAAAATAAGCTATTTTTTCCCTTAGCTTCTCCTCGGGTACATTAAAGTGCTTTGATAAGCAGCTTAAACACATAAAGCTTTCGCTTTCGCGGCTTATTATTTTCTTATGCATGGCGATTTCGTCGGTGCGAAGCTTTCTGCCGCATACCATACAAAAATCATCTTTTACCATTCTTTTGTAAACCTTGCCTTAACTATTTTGCAGGTGTGAGGCTTTAAAACAGGGCAGTAGAAATCGTGCTTGATGCCGATGTGCTCACCTGTAATGATGTCCGTTAAGTCAAGCCCCCTATGTGATGAGGTGGGAATACCGTAATCTGCAAAATACAGCGGAACCAAAAGCTCGTCCTCGTCATGGAGGTTAAAGTATGCTAAAATAAATTCATTATCGGAAAGAAGCTTCAATACCCCTATCCTTGTATCTCTTGCATAGCGCTGGTTAGAGTCATAGTAAGGTGCTCTGCATTCTTCATCCTGATTTATTCTGATAAGCTCCTTGTTAAGGAGTAATTCCCTGCACCTTTCCTCCATATTTCTAAGGTCGCCGCCTATCATAAGGGGAGCGCCGAACACACACCATAGGGCAAAGTGAGTCATATATTCATCAAAGGTACAGCCGCCTGTGTGACTTGTGTTTCCCTTGCCGTACATACCCACAATAAGCATATCCAAATCGTTATAGCATCCCGGAGCTGAAGCATAAAGCTCTTTAAGCTGAGAAATGGCTATATCCTTAACAGAATCGAAACTGTCGTGTATATCGCCTCTTGAACGGTAAAGTGAAGCACCTGCACTGCGCATCCAAAGCTTGGGGTCCCTGCCGCCTGCTGTACAGCCTGAGTAGACAATGTCTCTTCCTGTGCTTCTTAAAGCCATACTCATGGTAAGGTAAGCGTTGCGGGCGTTAACAGAGCCGGGGTAATGGCATATATCGTATTTTAAATAATCCACACCCCATGAAGCGAACATCTCGGCGTCCTGATATTCATAACCGAAGGAACCGGGGAAACCAAGGCAGGTAAGCACACCTGCGGCGGAGTAGATGCCGAATTTAAGCCCTTTTGAATGAACGTAATCCGCAAGATATTTCATACCGCCGGGGAATTTTTCAGGGTCAGCAGTCAGCACACCGTTAATTCTTTCAGGCAGCTGCCAGCCGTCATCAATAACAAGATATTTATAGCCTGCTTCAAGGTAGCCCTTTTCTGCCATAGCGTCGGCGGTTTCCATTATTAATTTTTCATTAATATCGGGACCGAAGGTGTTCCAGCTGTTCCAGCCCATAGGCGGTTTGTTAACTAACATATTTTCAAGTCCTTTCACTGTGATTCATAAGCTAATTATAGCAAATGCAAGGAATTTTTAAATGTAATAATGTGAGTGAATTGACTTAAAAACAACAGAAACACAAAAAAGGAACCCGTTTTTTTGCGGATTCCTTTTAAAAATTACATGAATTTCGGGCTGTTTAAAACTTTACCGCCCTTTTTAACTATGATGATAATAACAACTATCTGCACAACTGTCATCACTAAGCTCTGCCATACTCTTGTGCCCAGAAGAACGTGGTAGGGGGTAGTGCTTTGGATCTGGATCCAAAGGGTGTTAAGGAAAAGGGAGAAGCCGAACTGGTTGATAATTACGGAGCTTACAATGGCTATAATGTTGTCGCTATAGTGCAGGAATAAGCCGAAGGTAACTCCGAACATCACAGCAGTAAGGGTGTAACCGGGGAAGAAGGTGCCCTGTGGGAACAGTATGGCGCCTAAAATGTCCGAGATAAAGGCAACTATAGCCGTGTCTATCACGCCGTATTTCCTTGCCGATATTACTAAGGGAACAAAGGAAAACCCGATTTTAGTGATGGGTGTGGGGATGGAAAGAAACCTTGAAAGCACAATCTGCAGGGCTACAAGTAAAGCAATGGTAGCAATGTAGAGGGCGTCAAAGCGTTTGAACGTGGATTTTTGCATAAAAATAACCTCCTTAATTGCCGTTATAGCATGGAGGTTCTATTTTGGGCGTAATACCTCTATGATATAAACAAGCGGGATGCGACCGATTTACCGCAAGAAATTCTTTTCGTCCCCATAGCAACTCCCCGTCTATGTGGCACTTAACGCAAAACGGTCTACTCTTAGTTTTTTCGGTTACTTTTGTAACCACCATTATATTACTACCATTATTACGATTTGTCAATATTTTTGTGAGGGGGAAAATTATGTCCCATAGCGCCACGTTGTGGCGAGTGATGAATGAGAAGTGATAAGTGATGCCAGATTTCTTACGAAATCGACGGCGAAATGCTACGCATTTACGACCGCCCCTTCGGTTTTAGATTTCTTACGAAATCGACGGCGAAATGCTACGCATTTGCGTCCGCGCCCGCCGACACGTTAATGGTCTGCGACGCAATTAATGTTTTCTGCGAGGGGACAGTGACATTCGTAGGGACAACATTTACTGTTGTCCCTCGCGTAAGCGAGATTACACAATGCTTGAGGCATTGTTAAGTTAAGAAAAGAATATGGTCTGCGACGCAATCTCCCGCTCTGTTCTCGCCTCCCCTGCAAGGGGAGGTGGGTTTTACGAAGTAAAACTCGGAGGGGTTGATAAAGAGGTTAGCTTACTCTATTCTGCATCTCCTCATCCGTCACTCACTACGTTCGTGCCACCTTCCCCGCTGGGGAAGGGGACCATAATCCGCCAATATTTCGGGAATGTTAACAGGCGAACACAGTTCGCCCCTACGATGGTGTGTTAAAAATCCGATATACTACCTTCCTTTTGATTGGAAGGTAGTATAGTGGGTGGACGGTGATGATTGTAGGGACCATCATCCTTGATGGTCCGAAACACCTTTCACAACTCCCTAAAATTGCTGTAAGCATCAGGCTTAGTGTAATCAAATTCCTATGGGAATTTCGGACAACATAAATGTTGTCCCTACGGTTTCTACTTCATATCAGGCTTGGTGTATTCAAATTTCTACGGAAATTTCGGACTTTGGCAGTTAAAGGTCTGCGACGCAATAAACGTATATACGCAGGGACAGTATTCTATCCTCCCAAAAGATTCAATCTGTTAAAAAACAGCTTAAAGTGTTTATAGCAAAAGCTGAAATTTAAATAAGATAGGTGTATTATTATGAAAATTAATATGTATAAAAAAGAATTAAATGAATTTGAAATTTTCCCTAAAGTAAGCCCTGTAAATAAGATGATCACCTATACCTGCCGCGGTCTCGGTATTGAAACGGCTTTAGCTAATAACGCAGAATATATAATAAGAATAATACCTCAGGAGGAAATTGCCACAGCAAAAACCTTATGCATTGGTGATGAAAACTGCTACGATGAAATTACAGTTTTTACCGATAATAAAGCTGTACTTAAATTTGAATACACACTTAAAAAAGAACAGATTTATACCTTCCGCCTTTTAAAGAAGGAAGAAAACGAGAATAAATTTATTGTGAATTTACGTGTTTTCGGTGCTAAAGAGGATTTATGGCAGAGAATTCCTATGCGAGGTAATACCCACTGCCACGCCTGCCACTCTGTGGACGGTCACGAGGATCCTTTTGTGGTTTCTTCTGTTTACCGTAAAGCAGGTTTCGATTATTTAGCAATTACCGATCACCACAAGGTGGATGGCTCCGTTTTTGCAATTAATGAAGCTAAAAAGCTTCCTACAGAAATGGCTCTTTATTACGGCGAGGAGGTTCACGTGCCTAACGCCTACATACACAACGTAAATGTAGGCGCTCTTTTAGAGGGAGAAATGGGTCTTGATAAATATTACCACCTTCACGAAAAAGAAATAAACGAGGAAGTTGAAAATATAGTAAAGGAATATGAAAATAAACTTCCCGAAGATATAGAACCTTACGATTTTGCCTGGCGCAAATGGATATGCGATACTATACATAAAAATGGCGGCGTAGCAATTTTAGCTCATCCGGGGTGGCTTTACGATGCCCACAACACAAGGGACAGTATGTTCCGCTATGCTGCAAAAACAGGTCTTTACGATGCTGTGGAAGTTATGATGGGTCAGGAACCAAACTCTTCAGAGAGCAATATGCAAATAGCTTTCTGGAACGACCTTCGCGCTGAAGGAATAAATATCACACCCTTAGGCTGCGACGATGCCCACAGAAGATATTATAAATGGGACTATGAATGCTGCTTTAATGGTGTTTTCACAATTATTTATAGCAAAACCCCTGATTTCGAAGGCTTTAAAGAGGCAGTAAAAGGCGGATACAGTGTGGCTGTAGATAATTACGACGGCGCCCCCGACCACGTAGTGGGTACTTACCGCCTTACTAAATTTGCAATATTCCTTCTTTCTGAATATTTTCCCATTCACGATGAATTATGTTTTGAAGAGAGCAGACTTATGAAGGAGGCATACCTCGGCGACGGGGAAGCTATTAAGCTCCTTTCTTTCATAAACGGCAGAGTAAAAAGATTTACCGATAAATTCTTTGGAAGATAAGGTGGTTATATGTTTAGATTTATTCATACTTACACAAACGAAAGCTTTGAAGGTTTATTTAAAAACGGGCTTTTCAGAGAAGGCGACGGCCTTAAGATGATGCACAAGAATTATCTTCCCGATGAAAAATCCTTTAATAACTACGCTTCGAAGGATAGTAAACTGTTTTCTGTTCTTAAAAATCTTAAATGCCCCTTTTATATCGATAGATTCCAGGGCGGCATAGCTTTCCCTTATGCCTATGATTTTGACAAAGAGCTTTTAGAGGAATATAAAAATCTTCTTGGTGAAAATTTCTGGGGATTTCAAATGCACGAGTGGGCTTCTAACCACCGCGGCGAAATGGAAAGGGTAGAGGAAGCTTTAAAAGAATTTAAAGAGAATAATAAGGGTTTACCTGAAAGCGTATTTTGGAAAGAAAAAATTGAAGCAGTTAAAACTGACGTGATGGCATTATTTGTGGAGTCTTTTTCCGTAGAGGAATGGTCAGAATTAAAAATCCCCAAAAATACGGATGAATTTATTTCTAACCTCTATATGCTTTGGGAAAGGCGCAAAAACACAGTCAATTCTCCTCTTATTCCTGCCGATAGCTACCATATGGCTCCCAAAATGGAAATTGAAATGGGCGCAAAGCTTTTGCTTCCTGAAGTTGGCTGGCAAATAGGTGATACAAGGCTTCAGATTGCCTACTACAGAGGTATGGCAAAAGCAGCTAAAATACCATGGGGCGTTTATTACGAATGTTGGGGCGCTCAGGATAGCTCATTTAATCTTACAATTCCCCACTGCTCTGACAGTATAAACAACGAGTGGAGCGAGTATGATTTAAAGGAGCAAATGGAAGAAGTAACCGGAAATAAGCCTCATTTAGGCGGCAGCTCACGCTCCTTGCAGGATAGAATCTGGCACTACGCTTATTTTTCAGGTGCTGAAGTTATGGGCGAAGAGTACGGTGTTTGCAATACTTTTAAAAACTTTACTGATTTTGAGCTTGGCGAATACGGTTTAGTTAAAAAGAAATTCCTGGATTTCACTTCAAAATACAGTGATTTAGGTAAAACCTATACTCCTGTAGCAATCGTGCTACCTGAAGAGATGAAAATTTTCTCTATTAATGATGATGAAGATAGCTATTTGAAATATCCCTTAAGCGGTGCAAATAATTCCGGTTCAAAAGAAAACCTTAATGAAAATTTATCAAATAAAATACGCGCTTTAAGAAAAGTTATAGGCGAAATCTTTTCAAGCGAAAAAGAAATTAAGGAGCCAAGGTACGCTCACGATAGCGCCTGCATGCAAAACAGCAGATTCCCCGATATTTTTGATATAATTCATGAGGATAACGAAGAGGCTCTCAGTAATTATGAATACGTAATTGATTTAACTTATAATGATGATTTTAAAAATAAATATAGCAATATTATTACCGCAAATCAGCTTAAAGGTAAGTTAAATGAAATTTTACCCATTACCTTTAAAGAGGAGCTTCACGCAGTTTACAACAAAAAGGGAGAAAACTTCTACGTAATGTGCCTTAATAACCGTGGCGTAATTAATGAAAATTACAAGGGCGAATATTGCGACAGTAATTTTGATGTTAATACTGAAATTATATTTAATGAAGATTTCAGCGCAGAGCTTTTTGAAGGTGAAGGAAATTTAACAAAAGAAAACGGTAAATTTATGCTGAATCTCCCCGCAGGTAAATGGATAATTCTGAAAGTTAAAAAGAACTAAAAGGAAAATAAAAATGAATAAAGTAAAGCCTTTGGCACCTATAATGAGTATTGTGCATAAATCTCCTGACCCTAAGAATGTTTATACATATAGCCCCGGTGTGTGCGTTCTGAAATCAGGCCGTATTATTGCTACTCTTGATACTTTGAATAACGAAACCAAGGAGAAAATCGGATATATCTATATTTCTGATAACGGCGGAGAAAGTTGGCGCTTTGTCAAAAACTTCCCTTTCTACCACGCCCGTCCTTTCGTATCCGGTGATTCGGTTTACATAATTGGTCACTATGGTAAAATGATGATAATAAGGTCTGATGATTGCGGTGAAAGCTGGAGCGAGGCTTCCGTTCTTTGTGAAGGAAACTGGCATCAGGCACCCTGCAACGTGCTTCACGCCAAGGGCAATATTTACCTTGTTATGGAAAGAGTTACTGAAAAAATCCCTGCCTGGGCGGTTTCGGTACTTGCCCCTGTGCTTATGCGTGCAAAAGAGGGGGATAACCTTCTTTTAAAAGAAAACTGGACCTTTGCTTCTGAAATTACCTGCAAGAATACGGCGGATTTTAATGCTTCTAAGTTTACTCCTATGCCTTTTTACGAGGCGGTGGTGGATGGTGTTACCACTTTATGTGACGGAAGGTATTTTCACGCTCCGGGTTGGCTTGAAAGCAATGTAGTTAAAATCGAGGATAAAAATCACATCTGGTACGATGAAAATGATTCCACTTTTCACATATGGATGCGCGCCAACACAGGTTTTACAAATATTGCGGCGCTAATTAAGGTGGTGGAAAAAGAGGACGGCACAATGGAAACAATGCCCGAAACAAGGCCAGCAAACCGACCTCTTATTTATTTTCCATTCCCGGGCGGACAGATGAAGTTCCATATTATTTACGATGAGAAAACAAAACTTTACTGGCTTTTAAGCACACAGTCCACAGACGTGGCAACAAGAGCCGAGTGCCTCCCTGAGGATAGATACCTTACTTCCGATAACGAGAGAAGGAGACTTGTGCTGCACTTTTCAAAAAATACTCTTGATTGGTGCTTTGCAGGCTTGGTGGATGCAGGGGAAAGTGAAATTGAGTCAAGGCATTATGCATCTATGGATATTTTAGGCGATGATTTAATTATTTTAAGCCGTTCCGGTGATAAAAATGCATTAAATCCTCACCAGACAAACGTGATAACAGCACATAAGGTGAAAAATTTCCGCGATTTGGTTTACTGATTTTGTGGCGTAGGGTTTGAAACCACATCGTAGGGGCCGCTTCCATCCACTATTCTTCTCGCCGCCCCATAGCGCCACGTTGTGGCGAGTGAGGAGTGAGAAGTGTTTGCGTACGCGCCCGCCGACACGTTAATGGTGCTGCGACGCAATAAATATTCACTTGGAGCTGACGGTTATGTGTCCCCTTCCCCAGCGGGGAAGGTGGATTTCAAAGCGCCTTGTCCGCTTTGAAAGACGGATGAGGAGAGGCCTCATTATACTTAGCTAACGAATATATAAATAGAAAGACACACAGTTTACCATTGTAAACCAAGAGTTTCATCGCAGTAAGACGAATTCTCCTCATCCGACTTCGCTTCAGTTACCTTTCGCTCAGCCATCTTCGTAGCAACAAAGTTGCACGTAATCACGAAGTGATTTCTCGCATGGGGAAGGGGACACGTAACCGTCAG
>JAGBID010000158.1 GCA_017935165.1 Clostridia bacterium | reverse complement strand
ATTTTAATGAGTAAGGAGCTCGCTAAAACCTATGAGCCCAGAGAAGTTGAGGACAGAATTTATGACTTCTGGGTTAAAGGAAATTATTTTCACGCTGTACCCGATCCTGAAAAGGAACCCTATACAATAGTTATACCTCCTCCCAACATCACAGGTCAGCTTCACATGGGTCACGCCCTCGATAACACTATGCAGGATACAATTATCCGCTGGAAGAGAATGCAGGGCTACAGCACACTTTGGCTTCCCGGTACTGACCATGCATCTATCGCAACTGAGGCTAAAATTGTTGAGCAGATGCGCAAGGAAGGCATCAGCAAGGAAGATTTAGGCCGTGAAAAGTTCCTGGAAAGAGCTTGGGAATGGAAAAAGACCTACGGCGGCAGAATCGTTGAGCAGCTTAAGAAGTTAGGTTCTTCCTGTGACTGGGAAAGAGAACGCTTCACACTTGACGAAGGCTGCAGCAAGGCTGTTAACCATGTATTCGTAAACCTTTATAATAAGGGCCTTATTTACCGCGGCGAGAGAATTATCAACTGGTGCCCTCACTGTAAGACATCCATCTCCGATGCTGAGGTTGAGTTTGAGGAGAAGGAAGGCTCATTCTGGCACTTAAGATATCCCCTTACAGACGGCAGCGGATATATTGAGCTTGCTACAACAAGACCTGAAACAATGCTTGGTGATACAGCTGTTGCTGTTCATCCCGATGACGAGAGATATAAGGCATTAGTTGGTAAGACAGTTACACTTCCCATTGTAAACAGAGAAATTCCCATTGTAGCTGATAACTACGTTGAAATGGAATTCGGTACAGGTGTTGTTAAAATCACTCCTGCACACGACCCCAACGACTTCGAAGTTGGTCTTCGTCATAACCTTCCCGTTATCAACGTTATGGACGAATCCGCTGTAATCAACGAAAACGGCGGTAAATTCTGCGGTATGCCTACAGCTGAAGCAAGAAAAGCTATCGTTAAGGAGCTTGACGAATTAGGCTTCCTTATTAAGATTGAACCCATTAAGCACAACGTTGGTACTTGCTACCGTTGCGGTACTGTTGTTGAGCCCAGAGTTTCCACACAGTGGTTCGTAAAAATGGAACCCCTTGCAAAGCCTGCTATTGAAGTTGTTAAAACAGGCGAAATCAAGTTCATTCCCGAAAGAATGGAAAAAACATATTACAACTGGATGGATAACATCAAGGATTGGTGTATTTCCCGTCAGCTCTGGTGGGGTCACAGAATTCCTGCCTGGTACTGCCCCGATTGCGGCGAGATGGTAGTTTCTGAAACAGCTCCCACAGTATGTCCCAAATGCGGTAAGGACCACTTACATCAGGACGAGGACACTCTCGATACCTGGTTCTCCTCAGCTTTATGGCCTTTCTCCACACTTGGTTGGCCTGAAAACACAGAGGAGCTTAAGTACTTCTATCCCACAAGCACACTGGTAACAGGTTACGACATCATCTTCTTCTGGGTTGCAAGAATGATATTCTCAGGCATCGAGCATATGGGCGAAATCCCCTTCAAGACAGTTCTTTTCCACGGTCTTGTTCGTGATGCTTTAGGCAGAAAGATGAGTAAGTCCCTTGGTAACGGTGTTGACCCCCTCCTTGAAATCGAGAAGTACGGTGCTGATGCTCTCAGATTCACTCTCGTTACAGGTAACAGCCCCGGTAACGATATGAGATATTCCGATGAAAAGGTTAGCGCAAGCCGCAACTTTGCTAACAAGATCTGGAACGCTGCAAGATTCATCCTTATGAATATTGACGGTAAGGACGTTGAGTACGGTCTTCCCGAGAAGCTTTCCACAGAGGATAAGTGGATACTTACAAAGTTCAATAACGTTGCTAAGGAAATCACAGAAAACCTCGATAAATATGAACTCGGTATTGCTGTAAGCAAGCTTTACGACTTCATTTGGGACGATTTCTGCGACTGGTACATCGAGCTTGCTAAGATAAGAATGATGGGCGCTGACTTGGAAGCTGCACAGGCTACAAGAATGACTCTTACATGGGTTATGAGCAACACCTTAAAGCTCCTTCACCCCTTTATGCCTTATATCACAGAGGAAATATGGCAGACACTTCCTCACGAGGGCGAGGCACTTATCGTTTCCAAGTGGCCTGAATATACAGAGGAATTAAACTTCGCAGCTGCTTCCGAGGATATGGAAAAGGTTATGGCTCTTATCCGTGCCGTTCGTGCAAGAAGAGCAGATATGAACGTACCTCCTTCAAAGAAGGCTCACTTAAGCATTGAAACAAATAACGAGGAATGCTTCAAGAGTGCTAAGGATGCTATTATGAAATTAGCATACGCATCCGACGTTGAGACAGGCGCAAGCTTTAACTTAGAAGGTAGTGTAGCAGTAGTTACAGACAGCTGTAAAGCATATATGCCTATGAGCGAGCTTGTTGACAAGACTGCTGAAATAGCAAGACTTACAAAAGAGCTTGAAAGCGCACAGAAGCAGCTTGATAACGTAAACGCTAAGCTTAATAACGAAACATTTATGTCCAAGGCTCCTGAAAAGGTTGTTGCAGGTGTTCGCGATAACGGCGAAAAGCTTACAGAGAAGATAAGACTTATCAAAGAATCCCTTGAGGCTTTTAAATAATTCAAAACGGAAGGAGGCAGGATTCTGCCTCTTTTCTTGTAATTTTATAAAATTAAGGAAATTATAATGAACTACGAAGAAGTTTTAGCTTTAATTCATTCACACAGAAAATTTTCATTAACTCCCGGTTTGGAGCGTATAAGAAAGGTCTTAAACTGTTTAGGTAACCCTCAGGATAAGCTATGCTTTGTTCACGTGGCAGGCACCAACGGCAAGGGCACCACCTGCTCCTATATAGCAAACGTTTTAAAAGAAAGCGGTTATAAGGTGGGTTTATACACTTCACCCTATGTTGTGGATTTCCGTGAGAGATTTCGCATAAACGGTGAAAATATAGAAAAGGAAGCTCTTATCAGAAATTATCTGAAGGTGGAAGAAGCCTGCTGTAAAACCGAAACGGATCTTGTGGAATTCGAGTTCATCACGGCTTTAGCTTTTTGTTATTTTCTTGAAGAAAAATGTGATATTGTAGTGCTCGAAGTGGGGCTTGGCGGCAGATATGACGCTACCAACGTTATAAAACCTCCGCTATGTTCTGTTATCACTTCAATATCTCTTGATCATACAGGAATTCTCGGTAATACAGTAGGGGAGATAGCAAAGGAAAAAGCAGGTATAATTAAAGAAAATTCTGCCGTAGTTGTTTACCCCGATATTGATGCAGAGGCTGAAAAGGTAATAGTAAGCGAAGCGAAAATTAAAAAGGCTCAGGTAATCAAAGCGGAAAAAACAAAAGTAAACCTTATTTCCGAAGGACTTTTCGGCAGCGAATTTAATTTTGAGAAATTGAAATATACTATTCCTTTTGTGGGAAAGCATCAGGTTTATAACGCCCTGAATGCCATTAAAGCCCTTGAAATTTTAAAGGTAAAAGGGTTCAATATAACCGAAGAAAGCCTTAAAAAGGGCTTTAAAGGCACAAGAATCGAAGGCAGAATGACTGTCTTCAATAAATCTCCTTTAGTAATAGTGGACGGCGGCCATAACCCCGGCTGCGCCGCCGCTTTAAAGGACGTTATTGAAAATAATCTTAAAGATAAAAACGTAACTGCCATAATGGGAATGATGGCAGATAAGGACAGCAAGGAATATTTACGTCTTGTTGCCCCCTTATTCAATGCTCTTGTTTGCGTCAAGCCCGAAGGAGTAAGAGGCCTTGACAAAGAGGAGCTTAAAAAAGAAGCATCAATATATCTTGAAAATATTGATACAGCAGAAAATATGAGGGAAGCAATTAAAAAAGCCGGAGCAAAAACTGATAAAGGCGGCGCCATAGTAATTTGCGGCTCCTTCTTTATTGCAGGCGAAGCCATTGGAATTTTAGAAAGTGAGGATGAAGCTGAGTGACAGAAAGAGAAAAGTTTTTACCCGTAAATCCCGAGGATTTAAGAGCAAGAGGTATAGACAGACCTGACTTTGTTTATATCAGCGGTGATGCTTACGTTGACCATCCCTCTTTTGGTACTGCCATAATTTCCCGTATACTTGAAGCTAACGGTTTTTCTGTAGCTATAATCCCTCAGCCTGACTGGAAAAATAAAGAGAGTATTGAGATATTCGGTGAGCCAAGGCTTGGCTTCCTTGTCTCAGCAGGTAATATGGACTCAATGGTAAATCATTATTCCGTTACCAAAAAGAAAAGGAAAAAGGATTTCTATTCACCCGGCGGTGAAATGGGCAGAAGACCTGATTACGCGGCTGTGGTTTATTCCAATCTGATCCGTCAGTCCTATAAAAAGACTCCTATAATCATAGGCGGTATTGAGGGCAGCTTAAGACGACTTGCCCACTACGACTATTGGTCCGATAAAATGAAGCGTTCCATTTTGCTTGACAGCGGCGCTGACATTATTTCCTACGGTATGGGTGAAAAATCCATAGTGGAAATTGCTGAAGCGCTCAGAAGCGGTATTGATGTAAAGGATATTACTTTCATCCGCGGTACTGTTTACAAGACAAGTGATATAAGTACATTAAATCCCGATGATGTAATAAAGCTCCCTTCTTATGATAATTTAGTTAAAAGCAAGGAGCTTTACGCAAAAAGCTTCTATAAGCAGTATTTAAATACTGACCCCTTCTCAGCCAAAACTTTAATAGAACCCTATAACGATAATATTTACGTTGTGCAGAACCCTCCCCAGTTCCCCTTAACGGAAAGTGAGATGGATGCAGTTTACGCACTTCCTTACGCAAGAACTTACCACCCCGATTATGAAGAAAAGGGCGGCGTTCCTGCTATTGAGGAGGTTAAATTCAGCCTCATCAGTAACCGCGGATGCTTTGGCGGTTGCAGCTTCTGTGCCTTAACCTTCCATCAGGGCAGAATTATTCAGACACGAAGCCACGAATCTATTATAGATGAAGCAAAAATGATGATTGCTGACCCCGACTTCAAGGGTTATATTCACGATGTGGGCGGTCCTACTGCTAACTTCCGTCAGCCTGCCTGCAAAAAGCAGCTTAAAGCAGGTGTGTGCAAAAACAAGCAGTGCTTATTCCCCAAGCCTTGTGAGAATATGGTCATAGACCACAGCGACTATATTGAGCTTTTAAAGAAATTAAGGTCACTTCCCAAGGTGAAAAAGGTCTTCGTCCGCTCAGGTATCAGGTTTGACTACCTTATAAACGATAAGGACGATACTTTCTTCCGTGAGCTTGTCAAGCACCACATAAGCGGCCAGTTAAAGGTAGCGCCCGAGCACGTTTCCGACAACGTACTTAAGTATATGGGCAAGCCTGAAAACGCAGTTTACCGCCGTTTCCTCACGAAATATAAGGCTCTTAACGAGGAATATAATATGGATCAGTATTTGGTTCCTTACTTAATGTCCTCGCACCCGGGCTCAACCTTACAGGATGCTGTTAAGCTTGCCGAATACCTCCGTGACCTTGGTTATATGCCTGAGCAGGTGCAGGATTTTTACCCTACACCCTCCACTATTTCCACATGTATGTATTATACAGAGCTTGACCCAAGAACAATGAAGCCTGTTTACGTAGCAAAAACACCTCACGAAAAGGCAATGCAGCGTGCTTTAATCCAGTACCGTGACCCTAAAAACTACGAGCTTGTTACCGAGGCTTTAATTGAAGCAGGCAGAAAAGACTTAGTAGGTAACGATAAAAAGTGTCTTATAAGAGCCCGCCACGGGGACTTAAGGTTTGTAAATCAGAAACCTGCGGAAAATAAATCAAAATCCTCAAAGCCTGCAGGCAGGTTTTCCCAGGCGGCAATTGATAAGAAAAAGGCAGAAAACGCCAAAACATCAGGCAAAAAGGGCAGAAGAACCGAAAAATCCTTCCAGCCTAAGGAGCTTTTTAAGAAAAAATAGTTGTAAGATTACCGTGTTTCAGTTAAAATAAATATATAAGGAGAGCCTTTGCGAGGGTGAAGGCAAGTACGTAAAATGGGAAAGATTATTGTATTACCCGAAACCACACAGAACCCCATATCCCTTATCGGTATGCGTGCGGGTGTTTGCTGGGGTGCAGATATTACCGATGCTGCTAAAAATTATAAAAGAGGTCTGGAGTGTATAGAAAATAACCACGGCAGAACCTTGGAGTACGTTAACGTTGAGCTTGTTATCGACGGTTATTCTGCAAGAGTTATCAGAGAGTGGTACACCCATTTAGGCGGTTCTCCCACTCGTCTTCAGGCATCCACAAGATATATAAATTACAAAAATTTCGAATATATCACTCCTCATAAAATTGAAAATAACGAGGAAGCAAAGAAAATATTCGACGAAACAATGAAAATAATCACCGAAAATGCCCAGAAGCTTGAAGAAATGGGCATTCCCCGTGAGGATAGTGCAATGCTTCTCCCCTTAGGTATGGGCACAAAGATAGTTGATAAGAGAAATTTAAGAAACCTTATCGATATGTCACGCCAGCGCCAGTGCACAAGAGCTTATTGGGAATATAGAGAGCTTTTCAGCGATATCTGCAAGGCATTATCAAGCATCTCCGAGGAGTGGGCATATATCGTAAAAACTCAGTTTATGCCCAAGTGTGAGTATTTAGGCTACTGCCCCGAAAAATATACCTGCGGCAGAAAACCCAAAAAGGCATAAATATGAGCGAAATAAAGGTAGAAAATATCGAAAATCTTACGCCTAAGCATATAAACCGGCACGAAAATTACGAGTATATAAAGCGCGATTTCGTTAAAAAGTGGACTGGGGATTGTGAGGGCTGTGTCGTTATTATTTACGAGATACCTCCCAAAAAGTCAAATTATCCTTACCACTACCATAACAGTAAGGAAGAGGTATTTTACATAATAAGCGGTGAAGGCTTACTTCGCACTCCCGAGGGCGAAAGAAAAGTAAAAGCAGGCGATATAATGTTTTTCCCCGCAGGGGAAAAGGGCGCTCATAAGCTTACGAAGACCTCCGATAACGAAAACTTAAAATATATTGATTTTGATACCGCTCACAAAATTGACGTGTGTACCTACCCCGATTCAAAGAAAGTTGCAATATGGGGCGAAGGTTACAATAAAGTTTATAACGAAAAAGGCGAAACAGACTATTACGATGGTGAATGAAAATACCCTGTGTATTTCACAAAGAATTACACAGGGTGTTTTTTTACAGTATATCCAAGAATTTTGCGGCGTTTACCATTTCGTCGTAATGCAGTTTAACTTTTATGAAATCTGCATTACGCAAATAATCAGCCCAAAAAGAGAAGGTAACAAGTAAGGAGGAGGCACAGCGCTCCTTTTCCAAGGTTTCGGTGTCCGTTTCTTTTCCCGTGTATTGCGATAAACGTTCAGCATAATAGGACAGTAGCTTTTCAGAATCAATATTAATTCCCATACTTGAGCCTCTGCTTATAAAGAAATTGATATCCCCTGCACATTTACCTATATTTAAGCCTTGAAAGTCGCACATATAAAGCTCTTCTCCGTCGCTAAGAATGTTTTCGGGGTGAAAATCGCCGTGGCATATATACTGTGGCTCGGTGTTAAGTACCGAAGGTACCGTGTAGATGTTCTTATATATCGCGTCCAAAAGCTTCGGGTCAAATTTCCCCTCGTGTTCACTTATGACCGAAACCCAATCCTTATATGCCTCAAGGCTAAAATTTTTGTCAATTACCGTGGGTTGCCATTTAATTCCTATAGGCTCAAATAAATCTATAGGGAGGCTATTAAATTTTGCAACCATATCTATAGCTTTTTTCTGTAGTTCTATATTCCACTCGTTGTGAGAAACAGAGTTTAAACACTTTAGCAAAATCAAAATACCGTATTTCGGGTGTTCCTCACAGTAAAAAGCTTTTGGCACAAAGGGCAGCTTTAATTTTTCGTTCAGCCTATAAAAATTCAATTCCTTGCGGTAGGAACTCATAGTGTTTTCGTCACAGCTTAGAGACAAATAAGCTATTTTCAAAATATAATTTTTACTGTTTGTCTCAATTTTATAAATCTTCGCACCGCCCTGACCAAGGGTAACAGGCTCGGCTGTTTGGATATTATTTAATACACCTTTGCTTACAAGGTAATTTAAAATTTCACGGATATCCATTTTATTCTCTCCTTTAAAGCTTAAATAATTCTATCAACCATTCTATAGAAAGCTTTATAGCATTGTAATTCCTGCCTGCAAGCGGTTTTGCCCAGGTTACTTCATCGCACCAGGAAGCACAATGACCTCCCTTTGGAAATATATGAAGCTCAAAGGGAACTTTGTTTTCGCTTAGTTTTTCGCTGTAATAAAGCATATTTTCCACGTTCGTAAGCTTATCATCATAAGTTCCGTACAGAAAACTTGGCGGTGTTTTGACATTTGCCTGCATATCGCATGAGGCTAAGTCTAATTTTTCTTTATTACCGCCAACGTGGTCGGAAAGAAAAGCTCGGCAATGCCCTAATCGTGTTGTGAGTATTGCAGAGTATAAAATGCAGGCATCGGGTTTATGAAGCTCCGCCCTGATTTCCTCCTCCGAAAAAAGAGCGGGATTATTCCATAAGGTCGAAAGGCTACCGCACAGATGTCCGCCTGCCGAAAAACCGCAAACTGCAATTCTTTTAGGGTGCACTTTCCATTCACGGGCATTTTCACGGATAGTTTTTATTGCTACTGCTAAATCGTATTGAGGTAGAGGGAATTTATAGGGAAGTACACTGTAATTAAGTATGGCGGTGTGAAAGCCGGCTGAACTGAATTGCACAGCGGTTTTATCCCCGTCGTCAGAAACCTTAGTGTAGCCGCCTCCCGGGACAATAATCACCATTGGCCTCAGACTATTTCCGTCTAAAAGGTTCAGCTTTAACCTGGGGGTAAACCCACTTTCATCAGTTTTTTCCTTCAGGTTTACAGTAAAAACGCGCATAAGAAAACCGCCTTTCAAGTTTTAGAATATTATATACTAAAATCAAAAAGCGGTGTGCAACTGTAAGGTTTATATTTTTTCCATTTCTTTACATAGGTCTTTTAAGGTAAATGCGATTTCTTTTAATTTAAACAGGGTTTGCAGGTAAGTATCCGCACGGCTTATAAAATCCTCGTTTGTTGCAGGGTTAACAAGTGTTTTTTCTGCATCTGTTATTTTACCTTCATCCAATTTTTTCAGAAAGTGCAGTATAGCCATAATACTGTAGCCCGTATCCAAAAGCAGGCGTATCAGGTGCATTCTGTTTAACGTAGCCTCTGTGTAAAATCGCTTTTTATAGGGAGGGGAGCAGGGCAAAAGTCCGTTTCTCTCCCAATTCCTTATAGATTCCTCGGTGGTTCCCACTAATAAAGCTGCCTGCTTTTTAGTATAAAGCGCGGTTGTATTCAGGTATTCGGCTGTATTATTACTGTTCATAACGGTGCTTATTGCTTTTTTCGATCTGAAAATATCCTCGTCTATTTCTTTAATATAGTTCTCTGCGGCGTCAAAATAGCCCTCCAAATCCCATATTTTTGCATTTTCAATAAGCATGAGGCTTGCTTTTCGCAGCTTTTTATTAACAAAACCGCTGAATACAAGACTGCAAATAATCACCTGGTATTTATGGCGTTCATCATAAATTCGGTAACCGTTGCTGAGTCTTTTTACCTCTGCAAGGAAACCGGCACTCTCATAAAAACGGATGGTGCTTTTATTTACTTTAGTAAGCTCGGAAAGCTTTCCTATTCTATACATACTTTCACCTTTATTTCCCGGATTTGAAATAATTTTACCACAAAAAACTTAATCAGGAAAGAAAAACCCGATGTGAATCGAAAGAAACACATCGGGTTAATTTTACTGTTCTTCGTAAGCCTTGCCTGTATTTTCAGCGGCAAACTGCTTGTTGTAAAGGTCGAAGTAATGACCTTTCTGCTTTAAAAGTTCCTCGTGAGTACCGCGCTCAATAATTTTACCTGCCTTAACAACTAAAATTACATCTGCCCTTCTTATTGTAGAAAGTCTGTGAGCAATAAGGAAGGAGGTACGGCTGCCCAAAAGATTTGATATAGCGTTTTGAATAATCTGCTCTGTCTCCGTATCAATGGAGGAGGTAGCCTCGTCAAGAACGAAAATTCTGGGGTCAGCAAGTACGGCTCTTGCGAAGGAAACAAGCTGTTTTTCACCTGTAGAAAGCTGGTCGCCGCCCTCACCAACGTCGCTGTCGTAGCCTTTTTCCATTCTCATGATACTTTCGTGAGCGGAAACAAGCTTTGCGGCTTCTATAATCTCCTCGTCAGTAGCATCAAGGCGACCGTAACGGATATTATCCTTAACGCTGCCTGAGAAAAGGTGTGGTGTCTGAAGGACGTAGCCTATGCTGCTGTGAAGCCATAGTAAGCTTCTCTCCTTATAATCAACACCGTCAATCAGAATTCTGCCGCTTGAGGGTTCAAAGAAACGGCAGGCTAAGTTAACAAGGGTGGATTTACCTACGCCCGTTTCACCGACTATAGCCACGGTAGTGCCTGCAGGAATATCAAGGTTGAAGTGCTCAAGTACGTTTTCGTCGCCGTCGGGGTACATAAATGTGACATCCTCAAAGGTTATGTGACCCTTTATAGGCTCCCAGTTTTCCTTTTTAGGCTCGAAGGAAGTGCCGTATTTAGCAATAACTTCCTCGCTGTCCTTTACTAAAGGCTTTAATTCCAAAAGGTAATTGCAGCGCTCTATGTTAACCTGAGTGGACATAAAGTCGGAAAGTGTACCTGAAAACTGCTGTACGGGGTCGCTGATTGCCAAAGCGTAGTTGAAGAATATGGTAAGTGTACCAACGCTTATTGCACCGCCCAAAACCATATTACCGCCGTTTGTAAGAACCAATACAACTGCCATAGATGTAAGCATAGCTATCATAGGAACGTAAACTGTTCTTAGCATAACGGAGCGGAATGCGGTTTTTCTCATATTTGATGTTGATACTTCAAAATTAGCTGTATTCTTTTCCTCTGTGCCTAAGGTTTTGGTGGTTTTGGCGCCTGTAATACCTTCGTTGAAATTTCTTGTTATTTCAGCAACAGCTGCCCTTACCTTACGGTTGGCATCAAGAAATTTTTTGTGGAAAAGGAATGTGATAATACCGATTATAGGCATTATTACAATTATTTGAAGAGCAAGACCAATGTTAATGATGCACATCATAACAATTGTGAAGATAATGTAAGCAGAGCTCCAGAAAATATTAACAATACCCCAGGAGAAAACACCGCCTATTTTACCCGTGTCGCTCATTACGCGGGACATTATTGTACCAACGGGAGTGGTGTTGTAGTAATCGAATGATAGTTCCTGAAGGTGTCTGAACATCTTCTTTCTCATATCACGGCTTATATATATCTCCATTTTGATTGCTGTTTTTGCCATAACAATGGTACAGCAGGTCTGAAGGCATATAGTACCGAAATAAATAAGGAAGAAGTAGATAAGACCGTCGGTAGTTTTGGGTGTAATAAAGTTATCAACAGCAAAGCCTGACATAAGGGGAGTTACTGTGTCAATGGCAGCACCCAATATCATAAATATCATCAT
>JAGBID010000157.1 GCA_017935165.1 Clostridia bacterium | reverse complement strand
GAGTTGGGAGCAAGGATTGTCGGAGCCGAGCGTGAACGACATACGTTTATTATGCTCCATTTTCGGGGTAACGGCGGATTATTTGCTTGGGTTAAGCGAGTATTAAGCGGAAAGGCGTTTTAGCGCCTTTTTTATAAAATATCAGAAATGTTTTTCAAAAGTGAAAGCAGGCTTGTAGGAGCCTACGGGGGTACCGTTATCGTTAATAACTATGTCGCTGTGAATTTCACTGAGTTTTTTATCAATTTCCGGGTTAATGTAGCCAATCTGCTTGAAAATTTCTCTTACAAGATTGGGGATCAGATCCATATTGCCGTCAATAGTTTTAAATGCAATGCCGAGTCTTTCCTTTTTAAGGCCTATGCAGTATACACCGTTGGCGCCGCTCTTTGCTATAATGTTGGGGTCGGAGTTCAGTATAGTGCAGCGGCTGTCGGTACCGCGAATCATTTCAGGGGCCAAGTTCATTCGTGGTACGAATTTATTTGCCGCTTCCATTAAATTATCATCCTTAATAGTATCGATGCAGGCAAGATTTTTAAAAGCAATAGCGATATTTTTCATAGGATATGCAAATACAGGAACGCCGCAGCCATCTATGCCTATTATTACCTTTTCTTCAGGAAACTCTGAAAATACACTCATAGTGCGTAAAACTTCCTGCTGACCTACTGAGTCTATTTTCCAGTAATCTTTTATATCCCCGCCAAGTTCACGCTGAGTGAGCATTAAAGCAGCGTGTTTACCGGAGCAGTTGTGATAGAACTTACTCTTTGGCAGGCCTTCTTTTATTCTTTCTTCATTTGCGTATGCTGCGCTGGGAGCGGCAGGCTTCATAATAAGGTCGTCGTACTTAAGGTCTGCTTTTTTAAAGATGGATTTTAAAGTTTCAACGTGGAATTTTTCACCCATATGTGAGCCTGCAAAAATAGCGGATTCCTTTTCTGTAATGCCGTACTTTTTATCAATATCACGGGCAATAACAGGTAAACACTGTATGGGTTTACTTGCACTGCGGTAAAAAACCATAGCGTTGCTGTCGCCTGCTGAATAAATTACCTTACCTTTTTCGTCAACTATAGTGATATAACCATAATGAGTGAGGTCCAAAAGCTCACCTCGGTATTCTTCAAAAAGAAGAGCTGTACCTTTCATATCTTTTCTCCGTTTCAAAAATCCTATTTGCATTTATGATATCATTCGGATTTAGCAAAGTCCATGTATATTATTGTTGCAAAATAGGAGATTTTTGCTGTTGACGGAAAATGAAAGATAATATAAAATTAAGTTATTAATATTAAAAGGATTGTAATAATGGATAAAAAAGTATTGTTCGAGGTTTGCTGCGGTTGTTTGGAGGATGCTGTTAATGCCGAGAAAGGCGGAGCTGACATAATCGAGCTTAATTCAGCTCTGTTTTTAGGAGGATTAACTCCCGGTGTAGGACTTTTAAGGGAAGTAAAAAAACATATAAATATTCCCGTTATGTGTATGGTAAGGCCAAGGGAAGGCGGGTTTTGCTACAGTGAATATGACTATAGGACAATTTTAGCGGAGACTGAAGCCTTAATTGATGCAGGTGCGGACGGAATAGTTTTCGGCTTTTTAACAGAGGATGGGGAAATTGACCTGAATCGCTCAAAGGAGCTTATTAATTTAATAAAAAGTAAAAATGAAAAGGTGGAAATAGTTTTCCACCGTGCCATTGACCTTGTACCCGAGGTTTTAAAGGCTTTAAAGGAGCTTATAGATTTAGGAGTAGACAGGGTTTTAACAAGCGGTCAGAAGGCTTCTGCTTTTGAGGGAAGAGAAACCATTCGAAAAATGCAGGAATTTGCAGGGGATAAAATCGAAATCTTGCCCGGCGGCGGAATAAATGCCTTAAACGCTAAGGAGCTTATAGAATATACGGGAGTAAAAATGGTCCACGCATCTGCCCGAAGCGAGATGCTTGACAAAAGCGGACTTTTAAACCCCGAAATATTCTTTGGCGGAAAAATTGACGGCAAATGGAACCCTGAGCATATATATAAAGTAACCGATGAAAAGCTTGTGAAAAACGTGGTAGATGCCATACAATAAATAAAGGAAAGACCTGAAGGACGTACTTCAGGTCTTTTTCTGTTATTCTGAAAGGCGGTATTTATTATTTCTGTCGAAGGACATTCTAAAGTCTATCTCCTTAGGAGGCGGACATTTATCGTAAGCTTCGTCAATTAAATCGGCAAGTGTGTTATTGTCGGGGTTTTCAATACCGCGCTCTTTAGCCATTTTAAGGGCGTTATATTCAAACCAAATATCAGTAAGAGTACATTCACCCTCACGGATATCAGCATACTCACCGTGGGCAAATACCTTTTCGATCTGCTCAAGCTTTTTAAGCTTAATAGCAGTCTGAGCGGAAGTCAGTAGGAGTCTTTCCTTATTCTGAATATCCTCAGGCATAGAGGTATATAAATCCCAAGCCTTCTCATATTTACCCTGTCTGTTAAGCCAAAGCATATATTCGGCTGCAAAAGCAAAGTCGATGGTAGCGGCGGGAAGCTTAAATAATTCATCATAGTATTTCTCGGCTTCTTCTAACTTACCTTCTTCGTTTGCCATTGAATATAAACATCTGAGTGCCCATACGGAAGGTTGTAAAGCAAGAGATTCTTTATAAGCCTTGATAGCTTTTTCGCGGTACTCCCTGTATTTGCCCCAACATGATGCCACGGTGGAAATATTATTTCTGTCCATCATCTCGGAAAGCATTACGCCGTAGTGGAATAATGAGTACCAGGTTTTACCATCTTCCTTGTTAAGGCTGTCTTCCAAAAGCTTCATCCATTTGGGCGCAACCATATATGAGGGAGGAATAATATCAACAGATTCCTTGGGAAGAACGCCTTCCGTTAAAAGTGCGTACCAGGGGTACTGCTCGGCAGTTATTGTGGATTTGGGGAAGCATACGCTTTCAGGGAATTTATTGTCGCCCTGCAAATCCATTCTGAGTGCTTCCAAAGCGCCCCAACCGCTGGCTGAGTGGATTATATCCTTTTCGCTAAGGGGCATTTTGGCAAGCTCTGAGTAGTGTTCGTTAATTTTTAAAAGCTCATTTTCAGGAATAAATTTATCAAGGCTGTTTTCAAGGTAAGCGTTAGCTTTTTCAAGAGAAGGTTGGTGAAGCTCGTCCTTATCGAGCTTTAAGCCGCCGAAGCAGTGGGTCCATTCGTAGGAAGCTTTTGCAGGGAAAAGCTTATCGTGAAGCTGTGAACGGGCAAAGCCACCCTGAATTTCGATGTAGTCGCCCTTATCAGGGTCAGAGAGGAAGTCCTGCCAATGTTTACCTGCGCTGTGGTTACCCCAGCAGAACATCTTGTGGTAAAGAAGGGGAGCTGTAGCGCGGTCAAAGAACACCAAGCCATCGCTGTAGGCACCGCCCTCCCAAGAGCTCTTGATACCGTCAGGACTCTGGAAGAAATAGTCGAAGGAGCGGGATGCGTTATGAGGGTATGAAAGGTCCTTGCCGGGGAAAAGTGAAATTTCGGGTAAGGTCTCATAGGTCATACCTGTTGAGAAAACGATTGCATTCTGTGTGGAGGAAAGCACTCTTGTGCCCCCGTCCTCGGGAATTGCTATATTTGTCCACCAATAGGTGGTAGTATCCTCATCAAAAGGATTAAATACCTTAATATGAGCAAAAAGGAACTGTGAATCCTCAGGTAAATGGAAATCCATCTGGTAAACGGCGTTCTTTGTGCGCTCAAATTCGTACATTCTTAAGAAATCTTCGCCATTTTCATCCTTAAGTATAGCGGCAAAAATATTGTCGCAGGTGAAATAATGGTGTCCCAAACTGCCGAAGTTCCATTCTATACCGCCTGAAAGCCAGGCGTTTCTCAGGGCGAGGTTACCGGGCTGATACACGGGGTTGCTCATTAAAAGCTCGCGGCCGTTTACCTTGTCGAAAAGGGAGTAGAGCCTGCCGCCGTCCTCAGGCCAGAAGGTTGCTTTAAGGTATTTATTTTCCATTATTATGGCTTTCTTCTTTATGGGGAGGCGCTTTCTTGAGTAGCGATCCTGCATTTTATATGGAAGTATAGGGCTGCGGTTACCTAAGTCCACCTTTAAAAAGTCAGGGAAATCTTCCGAGCAGGCTACGCTAACTTTACCCTTGCTGTGAAACATAGGAAGCGGGTTTGTGCCCTCCAAAGGTGCACCGGGTATGGTCATAACTTTAATTTTAATTGACATAAAAATCACTCTCCCGATTTTGTATTAAAATTAATATAATAAGTAAGGCTTGCGCTCTTCTTTAAAGCTTTCAAGGTCTGCTTTTTGTGAAATTAAATATTCGTAGGTATCAAAATCCTTTGAAAAAACCTTTTTAGTTCCTACAAGTCGAGCCAAAGATTCATTAAGAGTACATTCATTGGGGTACAATTCTCTGATAACCTGAAGCAGGTAAAGACCGAGTGCATAGGCATCTAAGGCGTTTCTGTCACGCACGTGAAGCTGTATACCTCCGCAAAGCTCTCCTGCATATTTATGGAAAGTAGGTGTAAAAGCACACGGGCGCATTACAATGCCTGAAAAAGTTTCTTTAGCTTCACTTTTTAAGGAATACATAGCATCTATTACTTTATTCGGATTCATCCAGGGCGCTCCGAATAATTCGAAGGGTTTTGTGGTGCCTCTGCCTTCAGAAACAGCTGTACCTTCGAAAAAACAGGTGCCGGGGTACAGTATGTTGGTGTCAAGGGATGGCATATTGGGTGACGGCGGCACGAAAAGAAGGTCGGTATCGTCAAACCATATGTCCCTTGTCCATCCGTCACAACGAATTACCGAGATATCGGCGCCTATAGAAAGGTGGGAGTTGAACCATAGTGCCAGCTCGCCCATAGTCATACCGCATAATGCAGGCTGAGAAACCACGGCGCCTACACCCGAAACACAATCTTCGTCAATACGGTTGCCGCGGATATTAACGCCGCCAAGGGGGTTGATACGGTCAAGCACAATAAGCGGTATTTTCGCCTTGGCAGCAAGACGCATCGAGTCAAGCAAAGTGAACTGATAGGTATAATAGCGCACGCCTATATCCTGAATGTCAAACACTATTGCATCCAAGGTGGAAAAAATCTGCTGAGCTTCGGCTTTTCCGGGCCCGAATAAATCATATATAGGTACCTTAGTTTCCGGGGCAGTAGCTCCGTTTCCGTCGTGTCCGCCGTCTTGTGCAGCTCCGCGGATTCCGTGCTCAGGACCGAAAAGTGCTTTCAGGCAGTATTTTTCGCTAAGTGCTTTCGAAGTAGCTTTAAGCTCACGGGTTACACCTGACATATTGGTGATAAGACCTAATTTCTTACCCGAAAGTAAAGCTTTTGCTTCGAAAGAATCAATAAGGTCACAACCGTTATAAACTTTACGTTTCATAAAAAACTCCTTTTCAAGTTCATAACTTATTTGTAAAAAAAGCAGGAATAACCGTAAAAATTTAATTAAGGAAATTCCTGCTGTTTACACTCAAAAAACTTAATATGTAATTTTATGCGTACATAGTCACAAAGGAAAGCATCAAGCGGTCAAAGTCTCTGTTATAGCCGTGACCTCGATCCTTCATTTCAAAAAGAAGCTTGGTGGCATCAATTTTACCGTAAAGATTTTTAATCGTTTCAGGCGGGCATACATCATCCTTTGTGCCTGCTGTTAAAAGCACGGGGAAATTAAACCTGTGAGCGTGATTTAAAGTGTCACAAAGTCCAATATAATGCCAGAATTCCTTTTCGTCCATTACTTTTAAGGCTCTTTTTAATATATGGTAGGCTCCGCGGAAATCGGCAAGAGGGATGTCAGTTAAATAAGGCTCGTCTGCCATTACACATCTTGTACCTCTGCCTGAGAAAACGGAAGCTAAAAGTAAACTTCCGCCGCCGCCCTGGCTTGTGCCGTGGAAACAGACTCTGTTTGGAATAACCGCATCTGTTTGTTTCCATGCCCATTTAACAGCTACCGCACACTGTAAAAGCCACTCAAAATAGCCTTTTTCACCCTTGCTTCTGGCTGTGTCCGGAAATACGGGCCAGTCGGAATTTTCTTCCAGCTTTTCGTGTGGGACGCCGTCAGGAGTCCAGTAACCCATAGGGCAGATGCTTAAAACAGCATAATTCTGTACGGAGGCAGAGGGGGTAAGCACCATCTCGCCGCCATAACCCGGTACAAATGCTACCAAGGGTCTTGGTCCGCTTATAGGTGCAAACCAGGCACAGTAGAAGGGGTCCATGCCTTCTATAGTGAATTTAATCATAGCGGGGTTTAAATAAGTCATACCGAATCTGTCACCGAAGAAGGAGCGTCCCGTATCCTCGGCTGTGTATTTAACATTTTCGCTTGCTTCCCAGATTTTATCCACCCAGGCGTCTATTTCATTTTTATCGGGATAATATTTATATCTTTCAGAAATTTCCACTTTATATCTCCTTAAATTTCAACGCCGACTTCCTTAAGCTCTTTTCTGTAAAGGTAATTATCTACCTTTTCTCTTATGTCATCGGGAATCTTTCTCTCGAAGGGGAATACATAGGAGTTAACAAGAGCTTCACTGTACTTTAAGATATGTGTAGCTGTATTCTCCAATGCGTCAGGCCACAAATAATCGATAACGTCGTGACGGCAATGGATGTAGCCGCCGCCGGGAGTGCAGTCGCGTTCAAAGTTAACTGCAGGAATACCCTTGTCTGCAAAAGGTATGGAGTCTGAGGAATAGATGCTCTTGTATACGTCTACGCTGAAGCCGTTTATCTTCATAAATGCATCTGTGTAATTTTTAAGGTCTTCGTCAGCTGTAACACCGCAGCGGTCCAAGCCTAAAACAGCGCCGCCAACGTCTACGTTAACCATAAATATAGTCTTTTCGATTTCCTCGGGGTTAGCCTTTACGTGGTACTTACTGCCTTCAAGTCCGATTTCCTCAGCGCCGTACCAGCAGAATACAACTGTTCTCTTGGGAGGATTCTCCTTAAAATAGCGCAGCAGCTCCATAATAACAACGCTGCCTGCACCGTTATCGTAAACTCCTGTGGAGAAAGGTACGCTGTCAAAGTGAGCGCCGAAGGAGATTATCTCGTCAGGGTACTGTGTACCTTCAATTTTTGCAATAACATTGTGAGAGGTGATGTCAACAAGTGTATTCTTAACTGTTAAACGAACCTTTGAAGCTTTTTTTGACACCATTTCAAAAGCGTCCTTAATTCTAATGTTAACGCCGGGAATAAGACCGAAAGCCTGCAAAGCAGAGCGGAGCTTTCTTGTGTAAAGGTCGCTGTCCTCCTCGGTGTCACGCATTGTGCCGTCCATTGTAACGAAGCCTATGGCGCCTGCTTCAATAAGCTTTTTGTACATAGGAACTCTCATATAACCGTTTACCATAACTATTTTGCCCTTAACGTTTTTAAGGTCAACAGGCATACCGTTGCCTGCGTATACGAAATCGGCAACAAGATTATCTGCATTCTTGGAGCATTTGTAAGCTGTTACTGTGTATTTCTTGTTGTAGGGTTCTAAAACTTCAAGCTCAGCTTCCTCAATAACAGCATCGCCAACCTTAAAGCTCTCAAGCTCAGCGCTAAGGCCGAAGCTTTCAATTTCTTCCTTTAAAATGTTGGCAGCTTTAAGCTCTTCTTCGGAGCCTGCTTCTCTTATAAATCCGATTTTATTAAGAAGCTCAAAGGCTCTTTTTCCTGAAATTTCCATAATAACAGTCCTTTCTTTGTGTGTTTTTGTTATTATTTAAAGTGAACCGGGGTAATGCTTGGCAAGACCACCTTCACTGGTTTCACGGTATTTGCTGAAAAGATCTCTGCCTGTTTCGTACATTGTTTTAATAACAACGTCGAAGGAGATTTTTCTTGAATATGTTAAGAAATTTGCAAGGCTTAATGCGTTTATGGCGCGCATAGCTGCAACTGCGTTTCTTTCAATGCAGGGGATTTGTACCAGACCGCCTATAGGGTCACAGGTAAGACCTAAGTGATGTTCCATGGCAACCTCGGCAGCGTATTCGATTTGGTCAAGGTCCATACCGTAAAGGTGGCTTAAGCCCGCCGCTGCCATTGAGCAGGCAGTACCTATCTCTGCCTGACAACCGCATTCGGCACCGCTTATGGACGCTGTGCTTTTAACAATATTGCCCACAAGTCCTGCTGCCGCTAAAGCTTTTACTATTTCGTAATCGGTAAAGCCTTTTGTTTCCTGCATATAGTAAAGAACGGAGGGAAGCACGCCACAGGCACCGCAGGTGGGCGCAGTTACTATTGTACCGCCGCCTGCATTTTCCTCACTTACAGCAAAGGCATAGGAACAGACAAGTCGGTTTTCCTTTGTTTGGGGCGATTCGTCAATATGGCGCTGAGCGTGAAGGAACTTTGCTTTCCTTTGAACCTCTAAACCGCCGGGTAAAACTCCGTCTGCACGAAGACCTTTTTTAACGGCGGATTTCATAGTGTCCCAAACCTCGCGCAGATAATCGAAAATACTGTCGCCTTCTATGTATTTAACGTAGTCAGAAAGGCTCATATCGTTATCAAGGCAGAATTCCTTAATCTCGGAGAAATGTTCAAGAGGATAAATGTCCTCACATAAAGCAGTTTTTTCACCGTCAACCTCTATTCTTCCGCCGCCAACGCTGTATACCTTCATTTTACCTAAGAGCATATCATTAGCGTCGTAAGCCTCAAGCTCCATAGTGT
This sequence comes from Clostridia bacterium, assembly GCA_017935165.1. Classification (GTDB taxonomy): domain Bacteria; phylum Bacillota; class Clostridia; order Oscillospirales; family Acutalibacteraceae; genus SIG603. The sequence continues at coordinate 7,537 of JAGBID010000157.1, read as the reverse complement.
TGGGGTGGTAAAGCTCAGCTTCAGGTACGTCCATAAAAACGATCTCGGTTCTTATGGGAGCCATGGCAGTAAGAATAACTGCATCTGTCATATGGCCTTTACCTGTTTTTGAAAGAGAACCAAAAAGCTTTACTTTAAAAAACATTGCCAAAGGATATTTATTTTTGAAAAGTCTTGCGGCTTTATCGGGACCCATTGTGTGAGAGGAGGAGGGGCCCTTGCCTATTCTGTAAAGTTCACGTAACGATTCCATTATATTTGATCCTTTTTATATTAAAGTAATCCTTTTTTAACAAGGGCATCTGCCTTAAGTATGCCTACCTGAGTTTTTGAATCTTTGATTTCGTTGTTAAGAACCATCTCCACGGCTTTATTAAGGGGTACCTTATCAACCTCAATGAATTCATCCTCATCAAGGTCCATGTCGCAGTAACCGCTTATTCTTGCTGCCCAGATTCTTATTATTTCACCGCAATAGCCGGGCGTGGGGTAAAGCTCACCTAAGAAGGTGTAATTTTCAGAGTAGGTACCTGTTTCCTCACGCTGTTCACGTTTCATAGCTTCGAAGGGATTCTCGCCTTTTTCAAGCTTGCCTGCAGGGATTTCACTTATTACTTCCTTGTAGGGGTACCTGAACTGGCGAACAAGTAAAATCTCGTCATTTTCTGTTAAAGCAACCACGCTTACACCGCCGCCGTGGTCAACTACTTCTCTTTTGGAAAGTGAACCGTCCTCAAGCTCAACGTCATCCACGTGCACGTTTATAATTCTGCCCTTAAAAATAGGCTCTTCCTTAAGTGTTTTTTCAAAAAGCTTCATATAATATAACCGCTCCTTAAATCACGAAATTTTTTCGTTATTATAATTAAAATCATACTACAATTTATACTGTTTTGCAAGCAAAATGAACATCAGCTTTAACTTTGTTAAATTAATAATTAGCATTTAAAGGTCACAATCATTTGTATTTTTTCAAGATTTGTGGTATTATATAAGTAATTATGATTGATTAAAGAAAGGTAAAACGAAATGAAAAGGATTTTAGCCTTATTACTTGTTATTTTATTTGTATTTATGCTTCCTGCCTGTCAGAATCAAAGCTCAGGTACAAACAGCGGCAATAAGCAGGAGCTTACGGTTTCAAACAGCGAAAAAGAGGAAAATGAAAGCAGCAAAACTGAAAGCGTGAGCAATAGTGAAAGTGAAAGCTCCGCGCCTGAAATTGAAATGACCACAGCGGTGCAGATTTCAGGAGATGAGCAGACAGGCGAGCTTCCTGAAATAGAAGGTCCGGAAAGATTTGTGGAATTATTCCTTAAAAATCCCATTGACGAGTATTATTTGAATGAAATGGAAACAGCTGCCTCCGTTTCCATGATGCTTAACGTTACAAATAACTCAATGAAATACTGGGAGGCTGAAGTAAATTCCGTTTATTCCGAGCTTATGATAGAGTTAGGTGAGGATAGCGAAGCCTTCAAAAAGATAAAAGTTGAGCAGAATGCTTTTTCCAATGACCTTGTAGTTGCAACCAATGAAATAAGGGAAGAAGCAGAGAAAAATGTAACAGGTTCTATGGTAAACATAGAAATTTCCTACCGCCTTATGTTATTATACAGAGGCAGGGCGGTCGAGCTTCTTTGCTCCCTTTATAACATAACAGGAGAAGTCAACGTAACTCTTTTAGGCGATGCAGCAGGCTGATTTATAAAAAGTAAAGGAGAAATAAAAGGTGTTTGAAAAATTATTTAAAACCTCAAGGCACAGAAGCCATGAAATAGATATGACTAACGGTCCCCTTTTAGGTAAGATAATCCGTTTCGCAATACCGCTGATGCTCTCAGGTATGTTGCAGCTTTTCTTTAACGCAGCGGACATAGTTGTTGTAGGTCAGTTTGCTAAGGACCACACAGCTTTGGCGGCGGTAGGCTCCACCGGTGCACTTATCAACCTTATAGTAAACGTATTTATCGGTCTTTCCGTTGGTACCAACGTGCTTGTTGCAAGGTACTACGGCGCTCAGGACAGAAAGAATATTTACGAAACTGTACATACTTCCGTAAGCATCAGCGTTATTTTCGGCGTTATACTTATTTTTATCGGTATATTCCTTGCAAGACCTCTTTTAAATATTATGGACACACCCTCGGACGTTATCGACCAGTCCGTGCTTTACGTGCAGATCTATTTTTCAGGTATGCCTTTTATGATGCTTTATAACTTCGGCGCGGCCGTTTTAAGAGCTGTTGGCGATACCAAAAGACCTTTATACTACCTCTCTTTTGCAGGTGTTATAAACGTTGGCTTGAACCTTTTCCTTGTTATCTGCTTTGATATGGGTGTTGCAGGTGTTGCTATTGCCACAGTTGCTTCTCAGGTAGTCGCTTCCATTCTGGTACTTATGTGCCTTGTAAAGACCAACGCTCCTTACAAGGTTTATTTAAAGGAGCTTAAGGTTTATAAGGATAAGCTTATTGAAATGGCAAAAATCGGTCTTCCTGCAGGTATGCAGGGCGCCGTGTTCTCAATAAGTAACGTGCTTATTCAATCCTCCATAAACTCCTTTGAATCCGTTGCCATGGCAGGTAATACTGCTGCAGGCAACCTGGAAGGCTTCGTTTATAATGCTATGAACTCCTTCCACCAGACAGCTTTAAGCTTCACCGGTCAGAATATGGGCGCAAGAAAGTACAGCCGTATAAATAAAATATTAGGACTTTGTGTGGCTTGTGTAGCTGTTACAGGTATAGTAATGGGCGGTCTTGAATTCCTGTTTGCACCTCAGCTTTTAAGCATATATAACAGTGACCCCGAAGTTATTTCCTACGGTATAACAAGACTTATGTATATAGGACTTCCCTACTTTATATGCGGTATTATGGACGTTATGGTTGGTTCCTTACGCGGTATGGGTTGCTCCATTATGCCTATGATAGTTTCCTTAACCGGCGCCTGCGGTTTCAGAGTTTTGTGGATCTATACAGTATTCCAGATGTACCACACACTTGAAATCCTTTACATATCTTACGTAATTTCCTGGACCTTAACCGCCGCAGTTCACTTTATCTGCTTCCTTTTTGTAAGAAAAAATCTTCCCAAAAACGACGGCGAGATTTTAAAGCGCAGAAGAGCCTGATTTATTAAATTAAACTACCTTATATAAAGAGGGTCAGCTTATGAAAATAAAAAGTGATTTTCACATTCATACCCATAACAGTTGTGACGAAGCCTGCTTGGAGTACGACTTTTTCGCAAGAGCTCTTTTTGAAAGGCAGGATATTACCTTAGGTGTAAGCGACCATTTACACTCCTTGCTTCAGGAGAAGGATATTGCCGCTTCAAGAAAGGAATTTGATGAATTTAAGGCTAAATACCCTATGTTCAGAAAAAGAATCCACTTCGGTGTGGAAGCCTCGGTAATGTCCAAATGGGAGCTTGATAAAATTAATAAGGGTCAGTATTCAGGGGACGTAACTTACGGAATCCGTGATAACGGTCCAATGAATGCTCCTATGGAACTTCCTATTGATGAGGAATTTAAAGAAAAATATAAAATCGAGTACGTTATAACGGGCGTGCACTGGCCTTTATACTGCCGCGAGGACCCACTCTCCTTTGTAAAAGAGTATCACAGGGAGTACCTTTACGCCATCGAGCACCCCTGCACCGACATTATGGCACATTATTTATGGTGGAACCCCATAAGAGGGCTTAAGAACGTATTTACAAACACAAGGCTTGTTTCCAATGAAATGAGAAATGAAATAAAGTGTGCTCTGCTTGAATACGATAAGGCTTTCGAGGTTAACCTTTGCGCCGTGCTATTTAGTAAGGATTATAAGGATAATAAGACTTGGCTTGATTGGTACTTAGGCTGGGTTCACGATATCCAGAATGCAGGCGTTAAATTATCCCTTGGCAGCGATTGCCACAGTAAACACTTAGACCCAAACTGGTACAAAAAGGCTGAAGAGCTTTTTGAGCACTATAAAATAGATACGGAAAAATTCTTTACCTTATAAAAATAACTCCCGACCTTCACCTGAAAGTCGGGAGCTTTTTGGTTTTATTTAGCTTGAAAGTAAATCTTCTTCCGTATTATTATCCTTTACCGGTTTATAGTTTATGGCGAAGTTTATAAATTCCGAATAACTTCTGTCAGTATCCCTGAAATATTTATCGAAAACGTATTCAAGGCACTTTACGTAGGGTTCGCCGCTTTCATTATAATAAAACAAAAACGGTACGCCGCTGAAAACTACTACACCCTCCAATGAAGTATTACTGTTTTCCAATGCTTTTATAGCTTCGCTGTGCTTATCGGGGAGATTTCCCGTGTATTTATCTGTTCGAAGATGTCCGCCGAACTCCTCGTTGTAAAGATATTCGGGAGTAAAATGAATATATTTTATTCCATCCTTTAGGTTAATCCTGTAAATTCCATTATTTATTTCGCCCAACTCTGTATAAATCGGCTTATTATCCTTAAAAAAGAGCTCAATAATCTGATAGTTACCTTCATCAAGCTTACTGAAGGTCGGGATATCTGCCTTATTATGTTCATATTTTACAGCTTCTCCGCCGCAGCCGCTAACTGCCGATATTATGAAAAGCAAAGCTAAAAATACGCTGATTTTTTTCAATACAAACCCTTCACTTAATGATAATTATAGTCTGAAAATTTTTACGGTGCGTTGAAATTTATGTTTTACCCGAAGCGTATGATACTTGTGACTTTTGAATATTTTACGGCAGCCAAAGGTAAGAATAAATTTCAAGCAGCTTTAAAAAATCCCTTGTATTTATAATTCCGTTATCAGCTGCCTGGGTTAAGTAATTATTATCCCTATCCCCGTGGTTATAAAGGACGGCTATATAGCTTTCACCCTGCTCCATTGAATCCGGCAAAGCATTTACCGTAATTATTTCATTGTTATAGTACGGAAGCTCATCCTTGTTTTTAAGCACGTTCTTTATAAGGCAGGAATAACTGTGGCTTGAGGCGTATTTTTCATCGCTAAGAACCTCTTCAACCTTAATTTCAAATAGATAATCGCAGTTTTTTATTACCTGCTTTAAGCTTTCACCACGGAAAACATTAGGAATATAAAGGGTGTTGTAGGTATCGTAGCCTTTAGTTTCCGCAATATGCTTTACGTAGCTTACAAGGTCCGAAGAATCCGCTTCACCCGAAAGCTCCACCTTCAATATACCTGCAAAATTATTATCTATATCATCAAGAGGTATAAATAAATCCTGCGAAAGCTGATATTCAGGGTGAGGGTCACAGAAATAATCATTATAATGGGCAATTATCAGGTACTTTTCGCCTTCAACAAATTCTCCCGAGGGTATACTGTGTTCATCTGCGTCAGCCCTGTTTGTTTCGTGAATCGGAACGTAGATATATTCGTCAGGGGCGTAGCCGTAAACCACGCCCAGGTTTTTAAATTTTTTGTAGCTGAGTTCAAGACTTTTATCCTCAACATATTCGCCTATAACAGCAGTAGTGCTGTGCTGGATAAAACGGGTGAAAATCACTTCAGGACTATCCTTGCTATCCTTACCCTCTCTGAAGCTGATGGTTATAGAGCCTTCGGGCACTTCACTGTAAGGCTTAATAAGGTAGGTGTTTTCTACCCCGCCGCTTATTTCCTGCTTTGCGCTTTCATTTTGGCAGGAGCAGAAAATAATAAGGCATATTAAAACCATAGTTAAGCATAAATACTTTTTTATTTCTTTAAACATTTTACTCCTTAAAAAACATTGTGTTAATCGGCAAGTCCGTTACCGCCGGAGGTAACACCGCCGTAGTCGTTAAAAAATTTCGCAGCTCTGCTCATAAAGTCATTAAGTTCGTACTTTTTAAGGTAATCATTATAGGTATTATCGGAAATTAAAATAAGGTAATCCTTTCCCGATTCTTCTACCAATGAATAGATCAATCCTTTGTAGACAAGAATACCTTTTGCGTTTTCGGTATCTGCTTTGTAATTAACGGTCGCATCGTAATGATATGCGCCTTCCTTGAAAAAATAATGACCGTTCAAACGTGGTTCAGTAAGGTAAAAACCTGATTCATCGGAATATCCTATTGATTTCGTATTTAAGCCTTCTTTTTCACTGATGGTTAACAATAAAACATCCAACTTATTATCACCGTGATTTTTAAATACAATTTCTTCGGGTACGGATACATTTACCGTTTTTGAATTACACCCGCCTAATACCATAAGCAAAGAAAGAACCGTCAGTACCAATATAGTTATTTTTCTTAACATAGCACACCTTCTGAAATTATGGAATTCGCAAAACAATAATCTCCTTATTGTTAATTCTTACAACATTATATTAACATACATAAAGATATATTTCAATATGGGAAAATATACAAATGTAAAGCCGTGTTTTTGTACAAAACAGAGAAATAAATTTTCATAAAGTTTAATTGTTGACATCAATTCTACAATATGTTATTATAAATGTGTTGGGATAAATTTAAAACCACCGTGTAAGCTTTTCGCTTCAGCACGGTGGTTTTTGTCTTTTAATTAATTTTAAATTGTCTCAAGGAAATCAGCTGTGTTTTCAAGCCAGTCGCCGTCGAACATTTCAACTATACCTCTGTCGCAGGCAGCTGCAAGGTTCTGGTCCATGGGAAGCTTTGCAAGTACCTTTAAATTGTACTTAGCAGCAACCTCGTCAATATGGCTTTCACCGAACATCTTGAAGTGCTCGCCGCAGCAGGGGCACTTAACGTAGCTGTAGTTTTCAACTAAGCCTAAAATCGGGATGTTCATCATCTTAGCCATTTCAACAGCCTTAGAAACTATCATAGAAACTAAATCCTGGGGAGAAGTAACAATGATAATGCCGTCAAGGGGAAGGCTCTGGAATACTGTTAAAGCAACGTCGCCGGTGCCGGGAGGCATATCAACGAACATATAGTCAACTTCATTCCAGATAACGTCGCTCCAGAACTGCTTGATAGCGCCGCCAACAACGGGACCGCGCCATACAACGGGGCTTGTTTCCTCTTCAAGAAGAAGGTTGATACTCATAATCTCGATGCCGGATTTTGTAATAGCGGGGAAAATACCGTCGTCACAGCCCTGTGCTCTTTCGTGAATGCCAAAGCACTTAGGAATGGAAGGACCTGTAATATCAGCATCAAGAACAGCAACCTTGTGGTCACGTCTTCTCATTGTAACAGCAAGCATAGAGGTTACGCTACTCTTACCAACGCCGCCCTTACCGCTTACAACACCTATAACTTTTTTAACGTTGCTCATTTTGTTTTGGGGTGCAAGTAAGCTGTCCTGAGTTCTTGAGGAACAGTTAGCGCTGCAGGTAGAACAATCATGTGTGCAATTTTCGCTCATTTTATTCATCCTTTCAATTTATAAAAATGTAATTGTATATAATTTAACAATTGGTTCTGATAAATGTACAACAATAGGGGCAACTACAGAAGGTTGTCAAACAAAAAGTGGAGATGATGGTTTATATAATGATTGTAAAGCTGCAGCAGTTTGGG
>JAGBID010000156.1 GCA_017935165.1 Clostridia bacterium | reverse complement strand
GTGGTGGTTATTGCCTGTTTATTTTATCCGCTTCTTGATTTAATAATGAAAAGAAGGTTGAGCCATAACGTAAGCCACGAAACTATGGCGGAAAAATACACCTTCAATAAAATATTGGTTATAGTGCTTTTAATAATATTCCTTGTTTTCTTTGTGCTTTCCACCTTTTATTCCATAAGCTACATAAAATATCAGGAGCTTGTGTTTGAGCTTCCTGAAGGCAGCGGAATATACGTAAGACCTCACTATACATACGAAATTACTGATAACGGTGAGTTTGTGTACAGCGGTATTGCCTACACGATGGAAAGAATTGAAAGATAAAAAATCCCGACTTTCAATGAAGGTCGGGGTTTCTTATTTTAATTCTGTTTTCTTACTATGGTGTAATCGTCACCCATTCGGAAGTAGGGGCAAACATAACGGCTGTCGGAGCTGATTCTTACAACCTCGTCCTCGTCTAAATTAATAGCGCAAAGGTAGGCGTCGTACTCCTCATCGTAGTAATAATTCATGCAGATTTCACAGCTGGGTTTAATTTTATTTTTCTTTTCCATTATTTTATGTACCTGTATTCGATTATAATTTCCGTATCGCTGACGGCTAAAATATTGTCCAAAGCTTCGTCAAGCTTATCTTCGTCCTTGGAAAGCACCATTGTAACGTCCTTGGCTGTTCTTGGGATAAATACGTCGTAAATAGTACCTTTTAAGGTTTCCACAGCCTCGCTGTACCTTAAATTAAGAAAGATCGAGCCGTTTTTCTGAGCTTCCTCCTTAATTTTAATCTTATGGGAAGCGCTTGCCTCTCTTATGTCAATTAATGCGAAGGCGTCACTTAAATGTATGAAATTGCGGTAAACGTTAATTAAATCGCTTCTCATCTGTATAAATCTCCAATATACCAGTCAACTGAATTTTCTTTAACGGCATCTTCAAAGCTTGAAGGCATTTTAGGTCTCTGACCGCCGTAGGTTTCGTACCATACGTCGGGGTAAAGGGGAGTTTCGTTTTCCTTGATAAGGGAGGTATCTACTGTGCTTTCTTCATTCTCTCTTACCTTCCTGCAAAGCACACCCGTTCTGAAATCTTCAAATTCATAGGAACAGGTGGAAAGAAGTATAAATTCATCCTCGTCATCAATGTCAACCCCTGTGTCCACAACGGAGCGGAGCATACAATCGTAAATGAACTGCATCTTATCCTCAGTGCTCTTAAACTCATACTTAAGGTAGTTAAAGGGCATTCCGTGGGAGTAACGGGTGTTTGTTTTGAAAATGGAAACAATCTTATAGTCGGCTGTACCATCCACCGTGTCAAACTGAACAACGGGGGATTTTTTCAGGTTTTCGGTATCAGCTAAGTCAAGAAGGCAGTAGAACATCCTTTTGTCGCTCATGCTGTGACCGTAAAGAATCTGTAAATCGCTCTCCAGGTCACTTTCGCTGTCCACGTAAATACTGCCGTACTTGGAGTAATTGCCTAAGTAATCGCGCCTTAAATAGTAGTCAGGCTTATCCTTAGCGGACTGCATTACCGGGAAATTAACTATTGTATTGTCAATTTTAATCCAGCCTACTAAGTCAGGGTATTTATTCTGCAGCTTCTTCAAAGCGGCGGGTAAATTCTCGCGGTTCTTTATTAATGCGGTGTTTGTTTCTTTATTATCAGCAGTGCTTTCGGTGCTTACTGAGCTTTCGTTTGTATCCTCACTTGTAACCAAGGAATCAACATCAGCGTTTATAAACTCCTCAAGCTCCTCCTCAATGGTGGCAAAGGCTGAATCAACCTCACTTGGCAAAAGCACCCTCTCGTAAAGAATTACGGAGACGGACACTACGAACACCAAGGCAAAAAGAATCTGCATTATAAGTATTACCTTTTCGCGGGTACTTTTCTTCTTTTTTTCTTTTTTCTCACTCATATTATCATTCAATTACGGGCAGACCCGTTAAATATCTTCTTACCATATCAAGGGCATCGCTGGCGGAAACGTGGCGGTGCCATTCGCGGTTTTTAAGCCTTGAAAAAGGCTTTCTTGCCTTAACGTAAGTATTCTTACCGTCGGAAATACCAATGTAAACAAGGCCAACGGGTTTTTCGGGAGTACCGCCTCCGGGTCCTGCTATGCCTGTAATGCCCACGCCAATGTCGGCGCCTGAAAGCTTTACAATACCCTCAGCCATTGCCTTGGCTGTTTCGTAGCTTACTGCTCCGTGAGCTTCCAGAGTTTCGTGAGGTACGCCTAAAAGCATTTCTTTGGTTTTGTTTGCATAGGTTACACAGCCGGTTTCAAACACAGCGCTGGAGCCGGATATATCTGTAATCCTTTTTGCCAAAAGACCGCCCGTGCAGGATTCTGCTGTGGCAATAGTCTTATGCTGTTTATTTAAAAGATTTACAACCAGCTTTTCAAGGCTGTCACAATCAACACCGTATACGAAATTGCCAACGCGCCTTTTAATTTCCTCAATTATGGGAGCACACATTTCGTCGGCTGCCTTTTCATTTTCAGCCTTGGCAGTAACTCGCACAAACATTTCGCCTTCCTTTGCATAGGGAGCTACAGTAGGATTACTGCTTTCCAAAAGGTCAGCTATCATATTAGCTACGGGACCTTCACCTTTACCGAAAACGTGAACGTTGTGGGAAACTATAACCTCCCTTGTGTCCTTTAAAAGGTAGGGAACAGCATAATTTTTAAGCATAGGCTCAAGCTCGGAGGGGGGACCGGGGAACATCATAATAAGCTTGCCGTCTTCCGTCTCAAAAGCACAGCCGGGTGCGGTGCCGTTATCATTTAAAAGCACGTAAGCGCCCTCAGGGAGCCACGCCTGCTTCTCCTGGTCAGGGGTCATAGCTAAGCTTGGAAATTGCTTCTGAAGTCTTAGGAAGCTCTCCTTATGAAGAACAAGCTTTTTGCCCGCGGCTTTAGCCAAGGTTTCCTTGGTTAAATCGTCAGCCGTAGGGCCAAGTCCTCCCGTTGTGATAAGAATATCACTTCTTGAAAGAGCCAAGTCGATTGCTTCCTTAAGCCTTTGAGGGTTATCACCCACGGTGCAGGCGTGAAGAAGGTCAATTCCTATTCTTGAAAGCTCAAGGGCGATTATGGTTGTATCTGTATTAACTGTTTTACCGAGCAAAAGCTCAGTACCGACGGATATAATTTCTGCTTTCATATTATTCAATCCAGATGTATTCTAAATTTTCCATACACTCGTTTATTAAGCCTTCAACGTCCAGCTTTCTCTCAGCTGCTTCAAGCACGTTTATTGTAGGCTTTGTTCTGGGGTGTCTGGGAGTAAATACTGTACAGCAATCCTCAAAAGGCTCAATGGAAATATCGAAGGTATCAATCTTTCTTGCAGTCTTGACGATTTCAGCCTTATCGGTACCTATTAAAGGTCTGAAAACGGGCATAGTGGCAACGGCATCGGTGCAGGCAATAGCATTAATTGTCTGGCTTGCAACCTGACCTAAGCTTTCACCCGTAATTAAAGCCTTGCAATCCTCTAATTTCGCAACCTTCTCAGCTACACGCATCATAAAGCGGCGCATTAAAACAGTTGCCAATTCCTCGGGGCAGTTGTCACGAATCTGCTCCTGAACCTTGGTAAATTCAACGGTATACATTTTCATTCTGCCTGCATAGTCGCGAACCTTTCTAAGGAGCCTTACCACCTTGTCGTGAGCTCTTTCGCTTGTGTAGGGAGGGCTTGCAAAATGAATTGCAGTAAGCTGAACACCGCGGCGTGCAAGCATATAAGCAGCAACGGGGCTGTCAATACCGCCACTTATAAGAATGGCAGCCTTGCCGCCTGTGCCTACGGGGATACCGCCTGCGCCTTCCTTGGGGTCACCGTGGATGTAAGCGTCCTTTTCACGGACTTCAACTCTTACGGTAAGGTCGGGGTTATGAACGTCCACACTTAAGTGGTGGAATTTAGAAAGTATATAACCGCCGACTTCCCTTGAAATTTCAGGGGAGGAGTAGGCGAATTTCTTGTCACTGCGCTTACTTTCAACCTTGAAGGTCTTAGCCATAAGCAAATCATTTTCAAGGTAGTCGCAGGCAGCTTCCTGAATTTTTACTAAATCCTTTTCCACAATACAAGCCTTGGTGTAAGCCACAATACCGAAAATTTTACCTACCTTTTCGGCGGCATCATCAAGGTCACAGAAATCATTCTCGGGTGTGATGTAAATGGTGGACTGTGCAGCCTCAACCTTATAGTCACCTAAGCCTGAAAGTCTGCGGCGGATATTTTTAATGAGTATGGTTTCAAAGGCATTTTTGTTCTGACCCTTTAAAACCATCTCGCCAAGTTTAACTAAAATTACTTCCTTCATTTTTTATACCTTTTAATTATTTAATATGTGCAAGGGAACTTAAACCCTTGTTAATTTCATCCAATAAGGTGATAAGTTCTTCCTTGGTTGTGTACCTTGAAAAGCTCACTCTCAGGGAGGTTTCAATATGTTTATTTGATAATCCCATAGCGCTTAAAACGTGGCTGGGCTTTGCCTTGGAGCAGGCTGAACCGGTAGAAACGTAAATGCCCTTACTTTCAAGATAGTGGAGCATCGTTTCGCCCCTGACCTTTAATGTGGAGAAATTAAGAATATAGGGCAGGTTATTTACGGGGGAGTTTACGGAAAGTCCCTCAATTGTGCAAAGCTCTGCACGGAGATAATCGTTTAATTCCTTAAGCCTTATTAATTCTTTGTTTGCATCGGGTAAATTCTTTAAAGCCTCGCAAAAAGCCGCAATCAAGGGTGTGGACTCGGTACCGGGGCGCATACCCTTTTCCTGACCGCCGCCAAAGCTGTGGGGAACTATGTGAGCCTTCTTGTTTATATAAAGACCGCCGATTCCCTTTGGCGCGTGAAGCTTGTGACCGCTGGCACTTAATAAATCAATACCAAGCTTTTTGACGTTTATATTAAGTTTACCGAAACCCTGAACGTTATCAACGTGAAACAGAGCAGGACTTTGAGCCTTTTTGATGGCAGGCGCGACAATGTCAACGGGAAGGATGGCGCCTGTTTCGTTATTTACGCTCATCATACTTACAAGAATGGTGTTCTTGTCAATGGCGTTAATTACGTCAAGCTTATTTATATTTCCCGACTTGTCAGGCTTTAAGTAGGTGACAATATAGCCTTCCTTTTCAAGCTCCTTCATACATTCCATAACGGAAGGATGCTCTATAGCTGTGGTGACAATTTTATTACCAAGCCTTTTTTTAGCCTTAACAGCACCGAAAATAGCCGTGTTGTTACTTTCGGTACCGCCGCTTGTGAAGTAAACCTCCTCGCTTTCGCACTTGATAATATTGGCGAAAACTTCCCTTGCTTCGCTTATGATTTTTTCAGCCTTAAAGCCTAAGGAGTGCAGGGAGGAGGGATTGCCGTAATTTAAAAGCATAGTATCGTATGCCTTTTTTGCAGCGCTTTCAAGGACCTTTGTGGTGGCGCTGTTATCAAGATATATACACATAATTATTCTATTTCGTCAATTTCCTTCATCCAGATATTAAAGGATGCATCACTGGGCATCTTAAAGTCACCTCTCGGTGAGAAGCCGACAGAGCCAACCTTGGGACCGTCAGGTAAACAGGAGCGTTTAAACTGCTGTGTAAAGAAACGGCGGAAGCATATTTTAAGCCACTTCTTAATAGTCTCAGCGTCATATACGCCGTCAAATGCAGTTAAAGCCATATTGTATATCTTTTTGGGTGAGAAGCCGTAACGCACCAAGTAGAAAATGAAGAAATCGTGAAGCTCATAGGGACCGACCAAGTCCTCAGTTTTCTGGGAAATTTCGCCGTCCTTGGGGGGCAGAAGCTCGGGGCTGACGGGTGTATCCAAAATGTCAAGGAGCACGTCCTTAATTTCTTCGGTAGTCTCAGCACAGTAATTTACAAGGTGGCGCACTAATGTCTTGGGAATGGATGCGTTAACGCTGTACATACTCATATGGTCGCCGTTATAGGTAGCCCAGCCTAAAGCCAGCTCGGAAAGGTCGCCTGTACCGATAACAATACCGCCAACCATATTGGCAATATCCATAATGACCTGAGTTCTTTCCCTTGCCTGGGAGTTTTCGAAAGTAACGTCCAGCTTAGCGGGGTCCTGACCGATATCCTTAAAGTGCTGTGTAACGCTGTCCCTGATGGAGATTTCCTTAAAGGAAACGCCTAAAGCCTCAGCTAAGGTCTGGGCATTGCTCTTAGTTCTCTCGGTTGTACCGAAGCAGGGCATTGAGTAGGTTAAAATCCCCTTTCTGTCAAGACCTAATGTATCGAAAGCCTTTACAACAACCAGCAGTGCAAGAGTGGAGTCAAGTCCGCCTGAAAGGGCAAGTACAGCCTTTGTGGCGGAAATATGCTTTAAGCGCTTAACAAGACCCTGAGCCTGGAGGGTTAAAATCTCCTTGCATCTCAACTTAAGCTCATTTGCATCCTCGGGGATAAAGGGCTTCTGGGGGATATGGCGCATTAAAGTGAAGCCGTCAAAGCTTTCCTCATCATAGTCAAATAAAATGTTATTGAAGGTTTCGGGAATCTTACTGCCGAAAGCACCTATTCTTCTTCTCTCGTGGGCAATTCTTTCAAAGTCCACGTCTGCGTAGGTAATGCCGCTTGTGAAAAGCTCGCTTTCTGCTAAAAGCTTGCCGTTTTCAGCAATAATTCTCTGTCCGCCGAAAACTAAATCAGTAGTACTCTCGCCAAAGCCTGCAGAAGCCAAAGCGTAAGCGCTTATAATTCTTTCGCTGTAATACTTAATTGCATTCTTTTTAAACAGAGCCTTGCCCACGGTTTCAGCAGAAGCTGAGCTGTTTAAAATAAGGTTTGCGCCCATCTTAGCAAGCTCAACGGAGGGAGGGCAGGGGGCAAAGGCATCGCTGCCTATTTCAAAGCCAAGGGTAAAATCGCTTAAGGAGGCGTTTGAAAGGATGATGTTTTCACCCATAGGTACTTCAAAACCGCAGAAGGAAATTATCTCTGTACCGTTTGCAGGGGTGAAATAACGGGATTCGCTGTTTTCGCCAAAGTCACAAAGCATCTTCTTGGCAGGTAAAGCCAAAAGCTCACCGCTCTTGAATACAGCGGCAGCATTATAAAGCTTGCCCATATAAGGCACGGGGATGCCTACACTTACTAAAATATCGCAGTACTCGGTTTCCTCCAATATTTTAATAAGTGCGTTCTGTGCGGCGGAAAGAAGTGTACGGTTATAGAAAAGGTCACCGCAGCTGGAGCCTGTAATTGCAAGCTCAGGGAAAACTATTACAGCGGCTTCATTGAAGGCTGCTTCCTTAATAAGCTTGATAATAGCTTCAGCGTTATATTCTGTGTCGGCAACTTTAATTTCAGGTGTAGCGGCAGCTACTCTTACAAATGAATCCTTCATAATTTACAACAGGCTGTTCAAAAAATATGAACAGCCTAATCCTTTCTATAAAATTAAATCAGTCAGCAGCTTCCTCTGTGTCACTTACCGTGGACTCAGCAGGTGCTTCGGAGGGTGTAGGTTCTTCGGAATGCTCGGGTGTAATGGAGCTTTCAGGTGTGGGAGCGGGTGTAGTTTCCGGTGTAGGTGCTGTGGTGGGAGTGTTCTCCGGAGTTGCCTCAGGTGAAGGACTTACTTCAGGTGAGGGAGAAATTTCAGGTGAAGGTGAAACCTCGGGAGAAGGACTAACCTCAGGTGAGGGTGAGGGTTCAATCTTACCTTCCTCACGCTTCTCTGTACCGTTCTCTAAAGTTGATGTGTCAGTATCCTTACCTATTGTGTAGGTCTTCTGTCTGGGAGGATAGTAGGAATTTGTAAGGTTTTCAACCTTTACGCACTCGCCGTCCTTGTAGTAATAACGCTGTGCAGCTGTGCTGTAACCCTTGGATGCATCGTTCTGGAGAACGAACTCACCCTCATCAAGGTTGGGGTCGATAATAAATCTTACGCCTTCTGTTGCTTTATATGTGTTTGTTACCCAGGCATCACAGCTTATGTCGTCCCACTCTTCGGGCTGTAAACCGTAAATTCTTGCGTAAAGAACACGGTCTGCATAGGATGTGTCAAGGATAACGGGAGTTTCGTAGTCGTTACGGAAAATAAAGTCGGAGGAGCCTGCGCTAACCATAGCATCAAGACCTAACTTAACGTAAGAGGAGGGAATACCGTGGTTGTCACGCTCGATAATGGTCATACCGCTGTCAAGGGCAACGCCGTAAATTGTAGTACTTGCCTGGCAGATACCGCCGCCGCTGGCAGGAACCAAAATACCGTTCATAATAATGTTACCGGACTGGAAACCGCCGTAGCTGCCTGCGTAGTCCATATATTTCATAAAGGAGAGAGTTTCCTCCGGCATTACAACTCTTCCGTCAAGAATACGCATAGCAAGCTTCATATTGTAAATACTCTCGCTCTGCCATGTGTTGATGTTAGTTGAGCAGTAACCTATGCAAACGTAGTTATCTACCATCTCGTCTGTAAGTGCGGGTTCAATCTCGTCAAACACGGGTGTAAGCTCAGTATCATCAAGATTTATAAGGCTTTCAATAATAAGGTCTGTTGTCTTGTCAAGGTTAATTTCCTTACCCATCACAGCCTTTTCGTAAGTAACAACACCGTCGCTTACGCCTGTGATAACAGCGTCCTTAGCTTCTACGTTAAAGCCGTCAAAAGCTTCGCTGAGCATAGCCTTGATTATCTTCTTGTCAAACTCGGCAGCCATCTTTGTATTGCCGTTTTTCTCGTGTACGATAAGCTCGGCAAGCTTAACCTCTGTCTTATCTGTAAATTCAAGGTCGCTGCCTTTTATTGTAAGTGTGGTCTCATCATCTGCTTTAACTGTAAAGGAGAATTTGTCAAGCTCCTCACAGTAATTTCTTGTTAAACCCTTTACGGCTTCCAAGGCTTCCTTATAGGTCATACCGGAAAGGTCAAGACCTAAGTAGTAAGTATCCCTTTTAAAGGTAGCCTCAGGCTTAACGTTTTCTATTTCGCTATTCTCTTCCTCATTATCCTTGGTTTCATCAAGAATACCCTGGCTGGGTGTTGGAGTGTTGCTTACAGTTTCCTCAGCACTGTTTCCGCAGCCTGCTATAATTGAAACAAGCAATATGCAGGAGAGAATAAAGACTAAAAATTTGCTCATTTTAAACATTTTCATTGATACGTTCCTTTTTACCTTCTAAGGTAAATCCCTTCCTCATTTTTTCAATATCAACTAAAAAATTATGTAAATTAAATTCTTATAATACATAATAAATTATATTTCAAACTCTGTAAAAAGTAAAGCTATAATGTAATATTTAAGAAAAATTTCATAAAAATTTTCAAGTTATTTTCTTTTGCTATGGACTTCTTACCTTCAGATATGTTAATATTATGTTAAGAAATTTCGACAATTTTAAGAGGAGATTTTGATATGAAGATTATGATACTTTCAGCTGCTACCGGCGCAGGTCATCTTCGTGCTGCCAATGCACTTGAAGCTGATATTAATAAGAACACTCCCTTTGAAGCCAAAAATTTCGACTGCTTCAAGGCTATCAACGCAATTCTCGATAAAACTATCTGTGACGGATATTTGTTCCTTGCCAAAAAAACTCCCGCCCTTTTCGGTAAGCTTTACGCCCAGACAAATAAGGAAACAGTCCTTGGCAATATGCTTCCCAAAATCTGCGGCCTTTTCGCAAGGGAGCTTTATCCCACAATTGAAGAATATAATCCCGATATAATTTTATCCACACACCCCTTTGCTACTGAGATGATAAGCGAATTAAAGGCTCAGGGCAAGGTAAAGGTACCCCTTATATGCCTTATGACAGACTACGGTGCACACAGAGCCTGGATTTGCGAGCACGTTGACGCTTACGTTGTAGCGGCTGAACATATGGTGGATGAGCTTGTAGCTTTCGGTGTTAACCGCGATATAGTTTACCCCTTTGGTATTCCCGTGTTTGCCAACTTCTTTGAACCTCAGGACGAGGAAATGCTTATAAGAGAAATGGAAATGGACCCGGGTATTCCCATCGTTCTCTTTATGGCAGGCTCCTTCGGTGTAAGCAATATTATAGGTCTTTATAAAAAGCTTGTTAATCAGGATGTTCCCCTGCAGATAATTGTTATCACAGGCAGAAATAAAAAGCTTTACGAGGCATTCGAAAAGGAAATAAAAACAAGCCCCATGAAAACAAAGCTCCTTTACTTTACAGACGAGGTTGAAAAGTATATGCATGCTTCTGACCTTATCGTAACAAAGCCCGGCGGCTTAACAGTTTCCGAAGCTCTTGCCTGCAACCTTCCTATGGCAGTATTTAACGCCATTCCCGGTCAGGAGGAGGATAACGCCAACTTCTTAAAGGCAAACGATATGGGTGTTAAAATTGATAAGAACACGGACTTCCCCAAGTTTATTTCCGATTTAATCAGGGAAAAGCACCAGCTTGAACAGATGAGAAAGTCCTGCGAAAAGTTCGATAAATCCAAGTCCTCAGAGAAGATTGTTGAGCTTATGAAAGAGCTTATCAAGAATAATATGTAATTTAGGGAGAACCTTTGCGAGGGCAGAGGTGCATAAGAATTATGCCGTTAGTTCCTGCTATATGTACACAGTGTAAGGGCGCACTTCAAGTAGACCCTAATCAAAAAAGCGGAGTTTGTCCTTTTTGCGGAACACAGTTCGTTTCACAGGACGTTATAAATAACTATAACATAACAAACGTCCAGAATACCGTTACGAACATCGGAAATCTCCACGCAGAAAACGTAACTATTCAGGATAGTAAATCAGCCGATAATCTTTATAAAAAAGCCGTTACATACTTGAATTTCAAGGATTATAATGCAGCTTTAACAGCTTTTGACGAGATGACCAAAACCTACCCCTACGACCACCGCGGCTGGAAGGGTATGATATTAGCTTACACAAGAAATCTCGATAAAACCTTTTTCGTTACAGCGGACAGCGTAAACCTTGTTAAATACTACTACGATATGTACGTTAAAGCTAAAAGCTTCAGCGGTGTTGTAATAGAAAACGACCCTACGGATAAATATCTTGCTTTTGCAAAAAAGTGTCTTGAAGAGAATGTGAATAAGAAATTGGAGCTTGATATAGCAGCGGCTATCCAAAACGAAGAGCAAAGTGTCGGCTCCGCAGGTAAAGAGAATGCTAAAAAGGAACTTGAAAGCCTGAAAAAGAGAAAAGCTGAGCTTGAAAAATTAAAGAAAAAGAGTCCTGCAAGAAGGGCAATAACATATTCAGTAATTGCATTGATAGTTGCTGTTATACCTTCTTTAATAGCTGTAGCTTTGGTATTTGCAGATTACGGAGAATGTATGTCAAGTATCGGTCTTTCCTACGAGGAATATGTGGCACATATTGATTTTTGGTGGGATACACCTTTTGGCGAGATATTCTGTGAAAACCTGACCCATATGCTTATAGCTAACTTTTTCTCATATTGGCTTATATGGTTCTTAATTTTCCTTATTCCTGTTGCTGTTATCACAATAATTAAAGCTGTAAAGAATGATAATAAATACAGTAAGGAAAAATACGAAAGTGTTCTGAAGCAAATCAAAGGTAAAGAATTATTGATAAACGGAGCATACGACAGCATAAGCGCTTTTGCATTAGAAGATACTATAAAAAGGCTTCGTGAAAACGCAGCTAATGAAATAAACAAGGTTAAATAAAACTTAGAGGTACCTTTTATGTAGGGTACCTCTTTTATTTTAATATTGCAATAAGAGAAATTTCGTGCTACAATTTACTTAATTAAAGCGGAAAGAAGGCAAAATATAATGTCAATAAAAAAGTTAGTGCTTGCAAGCGGAAGCATCAGGTTCGATATGGAAACGGACCCCATAATGGACCATATTCTTTCCTTAAGCGATAAAAAGGAAAATTTAAAGTTCGTCTACGTCCCCACTGCAGGCAGGGACAATGTAGAGGACGAAGCTGTAATCAGGGAGTATTTAAGCCGCCGCGGTGTTACGGACGTAAACTTCCTTTTACTTTCTGATGATAGCTTAACTGACGAAGAAATAAAGGAAACAATTTTAACAGCGGATGTTATCTATGCCAAGGGCGGAAATTTAAAATTCCTTCTTGAAACCTGGAGGAGAAGGGGAGCGGACGTCTACTTCAAGCAGGCTTACGAAAACGGTACCGTAATTGCAGGCAACAGCAGCGGCGCAATGTGTTGGTGCAAGCACGGCTACGATAACTGCGGTATAGGCGGCAGATTTATGTTTTTAGACGGTCTTGATCTAATTCCTTACATCATTTGTCCCCACTTTGAGGACTGGCCTGAATTTTTGGAGGACGTTAAAATGCAGGAGCTGGACGGTATAGGAATTGATAACGACATAGCAATTTCCATTGTGGACGGTGAGTATGAAATAATCGACGCAAAAAGGAATATACGCCACTCAGCCTTCTATTTACCTGCAGCTGAAGACTACCACGTTTACGATTTAGGCAGGGTGAAATTAGACCTTCCCTTACTAAGAAACTACAGAATCAAATATTAAAATTAAAAGGAGACAGCTTCGTGCTATCTCCTTGTTTTGTATAGATCAGAAATGTTCAAACACACCTGCAGGGCGGTTGCGGAATACACGGAAGAAATCCTCGCAGTCATTTTTAAATTCCGTGTTATTTATGTACTTGGCTTCGTTAATTCCGTAAACCTCGTAGCCGAAAATAAGCTGGGTAAAGGCAGGGATGTCAGCTTTTAAATCGTAGTCGCTGTCGTCACTAAGCTTAGTAACAGTAGCTGCCTTATTTTCATATTTAACGTTCCAAACACCGCTTGTCTTCTCACTTGAATGGTTTGTGTTTTCAGGCTCGTAGACTTTAACTGTAAATTCACCCTTACGGACAGGGTAATCGGCAAGCTTTAAAACAGCCTCCACGTCGTTAACCCTTGCCATAATGTCGGGGATTATGGTAATTTTTGTGTGATGGTAATTCCTAAGCTTTCTTTCCACCTCAGGCATCATACCCGCATCGTGAATTTTAATGCTTTCAAGCTGACCTTCAAACATTCTCATAAAGCCGAAGAGTTTATCTAAAGCTTCAGGGCTTGTAAAAGCCATTTCAAGTACGTTTAAGTTTACGCTTACCATTTTGTTAACGTAGAAGTAATTTTCAATATTATATGTAATGTAGCCGTCAGGCTCACCCTTTTCGTCAAAGGAAAGGTAGGTGGCGGTTTTCTCCTGATCTAAGCGGTAACCGAAGTTGCCTTCGCGCTTGAACATAAGGTTTCTGTTCTTGGCAAACTCATTATAAACCTTGTCAAGGGCAGGAATTTCATTTTTAGAACAGTTTAAAAGCTTCTCGTAACGGGGGAAATAGCTTATGGCTGTCATGGGAAATTCAAGAATCTTAGTGTCGGAAACTCTCTCATAGCCGAATTTACGGTAATAAGCAAAGCTGAAGGGGTGAAGAACGGATATAGGGCAGTTTTCACTGTCTGCAAATAAATCTCCTGCGTGTAAAATGTTTCTCACTAAGCCAAAGCGTCTGTTTTCAGGTGCGGTGCCAATGCCGCCAACCAACATGGCGTTAACTTCCTTACCGTTTAAGTTAGCTGTTTTTATAGTAAAGCTGCCTCCGGAAAGACCTCTGCCGTCCTCACTTACGGCGTTGACCCTCATGGTGTTGCCTTCTCTTTTACTTACAATTTTAAAATCCATAATCTCAGATCCTTTCTGTTTTATAAAAACTATTATAATCTATGCTGAAACTAAAATAACTAAGGAAAATAAAAAGGTGGATAAATATAATATAAAAGTTCCTTATTTAATCCATCAGGTTTTTGTTTACGTCCTTTAAGTTTTTATATTCCATAGCCGTTATGCCGTTATATTTCTTAAATAGCCTGCTTAAATATTTAACGTCCGTAATGCCAACCTCAGCGCCTGCCTCCTCCAAAGTAACCTTCATGGAGGTTATCTGGTCCTTTACAAGCTTTAATTTTTCGCGGTTTATGTATTCAACAATGGTCATACCCGTGCTTTCGCTGAAAAGGTTGCTTAAATAACCGTAGCTTATGCCGGCAAAGTCAGCAATTTCCTGTACGGTAATCTTCTCCCTTATGTGCTGGGCTATATAGGAGGTAGCCTTGCGGCAGTATAAATTCATCTTACTGAAGGAGTTATCCTGGCGGCTCATGGCAAAGGACACAGAGTAATCCGTTAAAAACGCGAATATGTCAAAAAGGTAGCTTAAGACTTTCAGGTGGGAGCCTGTGTCGGAGCTGTTAAAAACGGATATTATTTTTTTGATAATAAATTCAAGCTTCTCTGTGTGTAAAGGGTCTACAAATTCAGGCAGTATGGCAAATTCGCTTAAGTTCTGCTGCAGTAAAACCTCCTTCTCGCTAATCTCCTTTAAGGGTTGGTCCATCACAAAGCCAACGGTCATGTGGCAATGCCTGCCCTCCTTACAGTAAAGGTGCAAGGCTTCGTGGTGGCTGAAGGTAACAACACTGCCGCGCTTGTAAACAATCTCATTGCCGTTTACCTCCTTAACAATATCGCCCTGCTCAATAAAGGTTATCTGGGCGCGGTTTAAGGAAGCAAGAAAGTGGTTGTGGTAATTATCGTTAATGTGCCTGTGTGCCATGTGGACAAAAGGCACTCTTTTTAAATTCAAAAGAAAATATTTCATAAAAACTCCTTTACATTTCGCCGTAATTATAATAGAATAGTCCACCTTTGTCAAGATAATAGGTGTTCCTTTTAAAGCATCGTGGTATAATAAAACTGTAAATTTACGTCTCGGTACAGTTAAGGAGGCATAATATAATATGTTTATAAATAAAACAAAAGCTCTTAAAAGTGAAATAGAGGAAAGCTTAAAATTAAGAAAAGGCGAAGTTTTAAGGCACTACTATTACGGTAAAGCTTACAGTGAAAATATGACCGACAGTATGCCTGTTATGCGTGCCAAGGGCTTTAAATATTATCTTGAGAATTTAAATCAGAATTTCCTTGAGAACGAGTATTTCTTAGGTCTTGGCGGCAATATGTTCCTGCCTTCCCCCGAGAAGAATGAAAGGGAATATTACGAAAGGTTCTCCATAAGCTTCGGCGGGCCCGGCTGGAAAGACGGCGAGTGGTGGCAGCACCGTGACCACTATGCCCCTGCCTATGAAAGAATTATAAATATGGGCATAGGCGGTATTATAAAAGAAATAGAGGAAAGCAAAAATTCCCACAAAAATGATATCAGTAAGCTTGATTTTCTTGAAGCCTGCGAGATTGAAATGCTTGCCTTCTCCGATTTTATTAAGCGTTATGCTGAAAAATGCTCTGACCCTGTTAAGAGAGAAAACTGCCTGAGTATCGTTTGGGATGCCCCTAAAACCTTCTATGCAGGTCTGCAGCTTATATGGTTCTGCCATATGGCGTTTATCTATAAGGGCTGCGGCGCTATGGCTTTCGGAAGAATCGACCAGTATTTAAAGGACTTATACATAAACGATATCAAAAACGGCGTAATCACCTTCGAGGAAGGTCAGAACTTACTTGAAAACTTCTTTATGAAAATAACAGAGTTCCACTCCATCTATAATATCTGCATCGGCGGTGTAACCGTTGAAGGTGAGGACGCTGTAAACGATTTATCCTACGCTGTGCTGTGGGCAGTAAAAGCCTGTCAGGTGCCCGGTCCCAATCTTTCCGCAAGAATCAGTGAGAAGAATCCCGATAAATTCCTTAAAGAATGTCTTAAATCTATCGGTACAGGCTTGGGTTACCCTGCCTTAATGTGCGACGAAACCAACCGCAAAGCCCTAATGCGAATGGGTTACGAAGAAAAGGATGTAAATAACTTCTGCTTTGTTGGCTGTATTGAGAATCTTATTCCCGGTATGCAGCCGCCTTGGGCAGACGGCAGGTACAACGCACCCTTAGCTTTAGGCTACACTTTGTTTGACGGTGTTGACGTTTTAACAGGCAAAAAGGCAAGTATAAAAACAGGTGATGCCGAAAAATTCAGTTCTATGGATGAGTTTATGTCCGCTCTTGAAAGACAGCTTAAAGCTTATGCGGATGTATATATTCTTGAAGCAATTTCCCAAAGCGGCAAATACGATAAATATAATCACAGCAATGCCTTTATGTCCTGCCTGACTCATAACTGCATCGAACGCGGACTTGATATTAATAACGGCGGTACAAAGTATAAATCTGCCTACGGTGCCTGCGGAATGGGTATAGGAACTATGGCGGATTCCCTTGCAGCCATCGAGAAGTGCGTTTACAAGGATAAATCCATATCTATGTCAACCTTAAAGAAAGCTATTGAGAATAACTTTGCAGGCTTTGAAAAGGAACGAGAGCTTTTAAAGAATGCGCCCAAGTTCGGTAACGATGATGATTTTGCCGATAAGTACGCTGTGTGGTATGTGGAATATTTATCAAAGATGTTTGATGAATACAGACTCAGTGACGGCGGCAGGGTTTACGTTTTAATGGCTGCTAACACCCAGAATGTAAGTGCAGGCTATGACTGTGCCGCAACGCCCGACGGCAGACTTGCAAGGGAACCCTTAAGCGATGCAGGCTCACCCACATACGGCGTGGACGTAAACGGTCCCACATATACCTTTGCTTCCTTAGCTAAGCCTGATTACACTAAAATTGCAGGCGGCAGCGTTGTAAATCAGAAGTTCTCACCCTCTATGTTTGAAGGTGAAGCCAATATTAACCGCCTTTGCGCCTTAGTCAGGGTGTATTTCGGTAAGGGCGGTCAGGAATTACAGATAAACTCCGTCTCAAGGGAAGTGTTAAAGGATGCTATGGTGCACCCCGAAAAGTACAAAAACCTTGTTGTACGTGTTTCAGGCTTCAGCGCTTATTATATCACTCTGGACAGAGCTGTTCAGCTGGATATTTTAAGCCGCACAGAACACAGCGCTTAAGGCTGAAAGCAAGTGAAAAGATAAGAGATAACAGATAAGAGAAAATGGTCTTCGACTTCCCACAAAATAACAAAAAGGAATAAAAAATGCCAAAGGTATTTAACGTACAGAATTTTTCAACAGGGGACGGCAAAGGAATCAGAACCACCGTGTTTTTAAGCGGATGTAACCTGCATTGTCCCTGGTGCCATAACCCTGAATGTTTTAACAGTAAGAAGGAAGTTTCCACAGAGGAGATAATGGAAAAAATCCTTCACGATAAAGCTTACTACGAGATGTCAGGGGGCGGGGTCACCCTTTCGGGCGGCGAGCCGCTTTTAAGGTTCAATGAATGCACCGAGCTGATGGAAACCATCAAAAAGCAGGATTTACATATTTCGCTGGATACAGCCCTCTGTGTGAAAATTCCTGATTTTGATGAGCTTACATCCCTTGTGGATACCTTCCTTGTTGACCTGAAAACAATGGACAAGGAAAAAATGGAGTTCGTCATAGGCGGCAATTTAGAGCAATATTGTGCAAATGTTTCTGAGCTTAAGAAACGAAATGCCGAAGTAGTGTTCCGCCTTCCCTTGATCCCGGGCTTTAATACCGACGATAAGTCCATTGAGGAAAACGCCGCCTTTATCAATAAATACGGCTATAAAGCATCGTTTCACCCCTTCCACAGAATGGGAAGCAGTAAGTATAGGGAATTGGGGCTTGACTACCTTTATAAGGATACCCCTCTTTTAACTAAGGAGGAAGTAGCCGCAATAAAAGCAAAATACTTCGCCTTAGGCGTAACCGAAGCGGAGATATAATAAATAGTTTTATTTGCATAGCGGGTTTTAGTGCTTGCAGGAGTGAAAAAATTCTTCGAAATTACGAATTGCCGGTAAGAGAGGCAAGGTGACAATGGTGTTCGTAGGGACAACATTTACTGTTGTCCGTTCGCGTAAGCGAGATTGCACCAAGCCTGAGTGGAGAAAGAGGGTAGTTTAGTCCATCACTGTATCTCCTCATCCGTCTTTCAAAGCGGACAAGACGCTTTGAAATCCACCTTCCCCGCTGGGGAAGGGGACCCACCACTGCGACAGGGTAAAATAGTTTTATCCGCATAGCGGGTTTTATTGCTAAAGAGTTTTATTCGGTTGATTCCGAGTGTTATTGCCTTCGGCAGTGAATGGTCTGCGACGCAATTAATGTATATACGTAGGGACAGGATTTACAATTTCGAAGAAATATTCCGTCGCGCCAGCGAGATTGCACCAACCGTAGGGACGAACCGTGTTCGCCGGTAAGAAGGAACTTCTGAAACGGAGGGGTTGCCCCCACTCGTGCAACTCGCCTCCCCAC
>JAGBID010000155.1 GCA_017935165.1 Clostridia bacterium | reverse complement strand
ATTTTTTTGATTATTTGTGCACTGTTTGAAATTGGGATGGTAATTCCTGTTTTAATATTACTAAAATCAAGATTAAAGGAAATCGAAGGAGGAGAAGAAGATGCTGCTTCTAAATATTGATTACATTCCCGGCAAAGAGATTGAAGTCTTAGGAATTGTAAAAGGCACCGTAGTACAAACAAAAAATTTTGGCAAGGACTTTATGGCAGGTATGAAAACCTTGGTAGGCGGTGAAATTAAAGGTTATACCGAAATGCTTACAGAAGCAAGACAAATTGCCACAAAAAGAATGGTAGACGAAGCCGAAAATATGGGTGCAGATGCAGTTTTGAACATAAGATTCGGTTCATCTGCTGTTATGTCAGGTGCTGCTGAGATTATAGCCTATGGCACCGCAGTGAAAATTAAATAAAAAAACGGAGCTGAGATTAAAATCAGCTCCATTTTTATAATATCAGTTTTCCAATAAGTATTTTTTCTTAATAAGGCTTATCTCCTCGTTCAGCATATTGGTATCAACTATACCCTCTTTATTAAAGGCGGTGGACTCCAAGGTAAAGTCGCCTTCGTAATTTATTTCTTTAAGCAAATTAAAGAAGCTTTTAAAATCCACGTCACCTTCGCCTACAGGCAGTACCTTTAAATTGCTCCAATCCATATATTCGCCCTTATAGTCGTTTAAATGGATGTGCTCTACCATGTTTTCTTTAAAAAGGAAGGCGTTTTCTTCCTTATAAATTTCGGGAAGCTCCCTGTGAAACTGCGCCATTTTGGTATCGAAGACGAATTTAATATCGGGATAAATTAAGTAAAGCTCCTTAATTCTTTTCATAGGGCTTAAAGTGTTACACACAACGTTTTCGATAAGCAGCTCTATTTTGTATGCATCCGCAATATTTTTAAGCTCCTTATAGGCGTTTATATTGTTAGTAAAATTTCTGTCGGAGGGAAGTCCGCCCCAAAGGTGGGTGACAAGCTTTTTGGCACCAAGCTTTTCTGCCATAGAGCAGTTTATTTTAAAATTTTCAAAGGCTTCATTTAAATTCTCACCGCGGCTGATTATCTCGCCTACACTTTTTTCACAGTGCATAACGGGGATATTTAAATTAAGGCTTAAAATAAACTTTAGTACCTCTGCCCTTTCGCTGTACCAGGTTTCGTACATCATAAACTCGAAGCCGTCGCAGTTAATTTTGTCCTTAAGCTCTTTTAAAAGCTTATAGTTTCTGCCGTTTGGCCTGCCGATTAAAGCCCCTGTGGAACACAATATTTTTTTCATATATAATTTTTACATTTAAAGCTTAATAAAGGCTTACAAATAAATGCAAGCCTTATCTTTCATTTATTTAAGGTTATCTCGCTTATCGTGGGAAACGAGCCACTTGATGAGGTCTGTTTTTTCGTATGCAGGGTTCCAGGAGCCGTGGCCCGTATCTTCAAATACAGTTAATTTAGCCTTGCCGCCTGCCTTGTTAACAGCCTGAACCATTTCAAGGGAAAGTGATGGGTCAACTATATTGTCGATATCGCCGTGGAATGCCCAGATGGGGATATCCTTTAAGCGGAAAGCAAGCCTTCTCTGACCGCCGCCGCAAATGGGAGCTAAGCAGGAGAATAAATCGGGAGCAAGCGCGCCTAAATCCCAGGTGCCGAAGCCGCCCATACTGATACCGGTACAGCTTACTCTGTTTTCGTCAACGGGCTCTGTAGCGATAATATACTCGGTAAGCTCCTTTAATTCGTGAGTTAAAATTGTCCAGAAGCTATCCTGAGGGCACTGAGGTGCTACGCAGATGCATCTTACGGGGAAATCGGGGTTATTATAGTACTTAGGAATGCCGTGTACCTTTAAAAGCTTTAAGTCGGTACCTCTCTCACCTGCGCCGTGCAGGAAGATGATAAGGGGTAATTTTTCGCCTTCCTTAATATCATCGGGCTTTAAAAGGATGTAGTTAAGGGCTGTGGTCTCCTTGGGCTGTGCTTTGAAGCTGTAACTTTTTTCCATAGTGATTTCCTTTCTTTTATTTATATTATTTAATTTTAGAATCAACGAAGTCTAAGAATCTGTTCCAGTCCTCACGGCTGAAATAATGTGCACCTTCTCTTACGTGGTAGCCTATATCGCCTTCGTGGACATTGTCACTTGTTGCGGGAAGCTTATCAGGAGTAATAAGACCTTTCTTGCCTAACTTTTCCCAAACCTCGCTTGCGGCTACGCAGGATAAAAATTCACTTTCGGGGTCCGCCCAACTGTCAAGCTTAGCACTTGCAACGTATACGTAACGGGGTGCTGAAGCTGCAATTAAGAAGTGTTGGTCAAAGGGTAAGGAGTGTACGTCGTCCCTATGCTTATAATAATTCTCGTTAAACCAATAGCGGAATGTTTCGTCCCTTGTTATAAGCCATAGAGTCTCGCCTATTTTATCTCTTGTTATAGCTGCGCCGCTGCAACCTGAATCGTTGGAATAGACAAACTTAAATCTTTCCTCTAAAGCACCTGCCAAAAGGGCTGTTTTGCCAAGACGTGAATGTCCTGCAACTATAAGATTATCGGGGTCTGCCATAGGTAAAGTAAGAGCATATTCAAGGACCCAGGAGGCTGCATTTGCCCATATCATAATTTTACCTGCGCTGTCAGACTTAATTTCTTCACCCTTATAGAGGACAGAATAAAGGTCGTTTACACCTTCCTTGTGGTAAGCATCTAATGTTACGTCCTTGTAGTTAAACATTAATACGCCGTAGCCGCGGTCAACAATTTCTTCGGCAGGCATATATCTGTCAGGGAAATCGCTTCTGAAATTGATGTGTACAATAAAGGGGCATTTTCCCTCTATATTCGGAAGTGCACAGTAAATGGGGAAGGTATATTTATCCTCGCCGAAAGAGATATTGGCATTTACCTTTCTTAAAAGTGCCTTGCCTGCGCAGAAGCTTGTGTCCTCCATAACTGTTTCGAAGCTGATATCTGTAGGCTTTTTGGGCATATAACCGTATTCCTCTTTAAGAAGAATATCAACAAGCTCTTTTCTTCTTGTTTCCCAAGGTGCTGTGCCGTCCCACACCAAGGGTATATTTCTTTTTTCAATTAATTCCTTAAGCATAAGCTATCCGTCCTTTCTATTGACTAATTAAATATTATCATAATAAAGTAATAATTTCAACTAAAAACATCATCAACAATTATCTTTGCTTTTGCATTTGTTTTCGTATTCATATTCGTATTCTTCTTCCTCTTCATATT
>JAGBID010000019.1 GCA_017935165.1 Clostridia bacterium | reverse complement strand
TAGGGGAAAACAGAAAGGCTGCTTCTTTCATCAATTTCAAAAACAGCTACCTGCTTTTTCTGCTTGCCAAGCCAGTTGCCGTTGGCAATCATAACACTGGCTACACCTGTGGGGGTATTGGAGCCTTCACGGTTGCCTACGAAATCCACACCGCATTTGATAAGTGCATCCGCTATAAGATTGGCGGTTGTTGTTTTGCCGTTTGTGCCGGTAATTCCGACAATGGTTTTGGGCTTATCCATATATTTAAAGAAATCGTGACAAAGGATAATTGCAAGGGAGCCGGGTAAGCTTGTGCCTTTTCTGCCAACAATTTTAAGTCCCAAGGCAGTAAACTTTGCTACCCACAGCGCAAAATAAAACTGTATCTTTTTAAAAATAATCATTTTAAATCTCCTCAGTGCTTAACTATTACGTCGGTGTCCATAATAATATTTATGGGACCGTCGTTTTGTACGTTTACGTGCATATGTGCGCCGAATTCACCGGTTTCCACACTGCCTATTTTTTCATTATTTCTTATAAGGGAAACAAAGTACTCGTAAAGCTCCTTTGCAAGGTCACCCTTGGCAGCTCTTTCAAAGGAGGGGCGTTTACCGTGCTTGCAGTCAGCAGATAAGGTGAAGTTGCTTACAATAAGGATGTCGCCCTTTATATCCTCGAGGGATAAATTAAGTTTATCGTTTTCATCCTTGAAAATACGTAAGCCTGTTATTTTATTTGCAAGGTACTCTGCATTTGCTTTTGTGTCAGTACCCATTACTCCCAGGAAAACCACAAGGCCATCCTTTATTTCTCTGTGAATTTCGCCGTCAATCAGAATATCGGCGCCGTTAACTCTTTGAACAATTGCTCTCATTTTAAATCTCCTGAATTAATTGTTTGGACCTATGCTTACGTATACGGTGATTTCGCTGCCGTATTCGACTTTGTCGCCGCTTATATGGTCCTTATACCAGATTACGTAGTCGGGTGCTATATCCTTGCTGTAGGAATCCTCCCTTATAACTGTGAAGCCTTCTGCTTCCAGCAATTCAACTGCTTTTGTGAATTTCATACCGTTAATTTGAGGCAGCGAACGCATTCTTGAGCCGCGGCTTACAACAAGGGTTATCTGTCCGTTTTTAGGCATAGATTCACCTGCTTCGGGACTCTGGCTTATAATGTAGCCTTCCTCAACCTCCTCGTTAAATTCCATTGAGGTAGCCTTGATTGTAAAGCGGTAGAGGGATACATCCTTCATTTTTTCAACCCAGTCATTATAGTTATCGCCTACAAGGTCAGGGGCAGTAATGACTTCGGTGATTTCGCTTTGTGATTCAGGCAGCAGGTCGTCCTTTAAATCGCTCATTGAAAAATCTGTATAATGTGTAAGGTAATAGCCGTAACCTATTATAGCACAAAGGGTGAATATAAAGGCGGTAACTGCCCAGAATTTCGGCGGAAGGGAGAAGTGCCTTCTTGTACCTATATCTCGCTGAGGCAGCTTCCTTGTGACCTTCATTTCATCGAGGCTGTCTTTAAGCTTGACGTTTCCGGTAAGCTCCACTCTGAGCCTTTCAAAGGAAGCAACTCGCTCGTCACGGTTAACCCTTAAGCCCTGAGCGATAACAGAAAGAGCATTTCGGGGAATAAGCTTTATTTTCTCTCTTGAAATAAGGAGTCTGTCATCCTTAATTCTCTTTTTGGCAGATTCAGGAGTAGTGCCGGTTAAAGCAAAAAGTAAGGTGGCACAAAGGGAATATATATCCGTAAGCTCGTCGCATTCATAATCAGCGGTATACTGCTCAGGTGCGGCAAAGCCTTCGGCAAAAACAGCCTCCAGCGGACCGTTTGCTTTACGGGATTCCTCTATAGAGAATTCTGTAAGAATCAGCTTTCCTTCGCTTGTAACCTTTAATGTATCGGGAGATATGTTAAGATGCTTTATGCCTAAGGAGTGCATTGTGCTTAATGATGAAATAAGCGGGATAAACATATTAATTATCTCGTTTCTTTCGGGCTCGCCCTCTAAACGGTAATTTCTCAGGGTAACGCCGTCCTCGTGCTTTAAAACGGCGTAGGCTGTGCCGTTTTCATAGAACATATCCGTAACGGTAACAATGCAGTTTATTGATGATGCCTTATAAAGCTTCATATAAAGTGAGCAAAATTCCTTTAAAAGCTCACTGTATAAATCACCTTTGCCTTCGGCAGGTGCTACCGTCATTGTAGTTAAATCTCTGTAAACGATGGTAACAGGGCAGAACTCACGGACAAATACGTTTTTATTGCTTTCCGTATCGTATGCAATATAGGTGAAGCCTTCGCTGTTGGCGCTTTTAACCTTACCTACAATGTATCTGCCACCAACCAAAGTTTCATAAGAAAGGGCGTACTTGATCTGCTCGGTGGTGTTGTCGAAAGCACACTTGGGGCATATAGCGCCGCCGCCAATGCTTTCATCCAGCTCATTCATGCAGTTCATGCAAAGCTTGCTCATTTATTCACTACCTTCCAAAATGTATAATAAATTTTATAGTAATTAACGTGGGAACAAAAAATGAAATTTAAAATAATATATTAATAAGCCTTAAGGCTTTAATTAACTTATATTCAAAAATTAGGTTTAAACCTTGAAAAACAGGCAACAATAAGTATAGACTTAATTAACGGAGCGTGAAAATCGTGACTGTAAAACGCGGAGATATATACTATGCAGATTTAAGCCCCGTAGTGGGCTCCGAACAAGGTGGGGTAAGACCTGTTTTGATAGTGCAGAACGATATAGGAAACAAGTATAGCCCTACCGTTATAGCGGCGG
>JAGBID010000018.1 GCA_017935165.1 Clostridia bacterium | reverse complement strand
GGGGAAGGTGGCTGAGCGAAAGGTAACTGAAGCGAAGTCGGATGAGGAGAAGCAGACCAGAGTAAGCTGACCTCTTTATCAACCCCTCCGTCATTTTCTTCGAAAATGCCACCCTCCCCCGTGGTCACGAAGTGCCACGTAAATTCGAAGACGTCAGGATGAGAATTTTTGACAGAGGGAGTCGAGTTGCGCGCTATGGGGAGCCGAGTTACCCGTGGGTGGTCCCTACTGTTTGTGTAATCTCGCTTACGCGACGGAATATTTCTTCGAAATTGTAAATGTTGTCCCTACGAATGTCACTGCCCCCTCGCAGAAAACATTAATTGCGTCGCAGACCATTAACGTGCCAACGGCACGCATCACTTATCACTTCTCATTCATCACTCGCCACAGCGTGGCGCTACCCGTCGCACACCCTTAAGTCTTCACTCTTCGCTCCACGAAGCGGTGCAAAGTCCTCTTGCAAAATCCCTTTAAAATGCTATAATAATTCTATAAAAGAAAGGGAGAATGAATATGACAGAGCTTGAAAAGATGACCGCAGGGGTTTTATACCTCCCCGGCGACAGCGACATAATGGTAAAGCAGAATGAATGTATGGAAAAGCTTTACGATTTTAATATGACCCGCCCCTCGGAAGGCGGAAAAAGAAGCCAAATGCTTAAGGATATGTTTGCAGAGTTTGGCGATGGCAGTTATATTGAACCTCCCTTGCACGCCAACTGGGGCGGCTACCACAGCCACTTCGGTAAAAGCGTTTACGCTAACTTCGGCCTTACCTTAGTTGACGATAACCACATATACGTTGGTGACGGTACTATGTTTGGCCCTAACGTAATTTTATCTACAGCAGGTCACCCGATTTTACCTGAGCTTCGCGAGAAAGGAATGCAGTATAATCTGCCCGTGCATATAGGTAATAATTGCTGGCTTGGTGCAGGAGTTATAGTTATGCCCGGTGTAAGCATTGGTGATAACAGCGTAATCGGTGCAGGCAGCGTGGTAACAAGGGATATTCCCGCGAATGTAGTTGCCGTAGGAACCCCCTGCAAAGTTCTCCGTGAAATTAACGAACACGACAGAGAGTACTACCACCGCGACCATAAAATTGATTGGAACGAGCTGGAAATTTATAAAAATATTTAATTTTTAAGCTTGACAAAACGGGAAATATGTAATATAATATTTCTCGTTGATGCGGGCGTAGCTCATCTGGTAGAGCGCCACCTTGCCAAGGTGGAGGTAGCGAGTTCGAGCCTCGTCGCCCGCTCCATATTGAACCTGAATTCAGTAGAGTTCAGGTTCTTATTTTTTGCCTTTATGTTGCATTTAACACTTCCATATTATATAATAATTCTGAAAGGATGTGGAAATATGACAAAGCTTGAAAAAACCTTGTCAGGTGACTTTTACGGTATATTGAAGAAAATTGAGGACGGCATATTAAACGGCAGTTATTCCGCAACACTTGAAGAAAAAAGCGACTTTTCAGACGGTAAAAGCCGCTGCAGTGTGCGAGTATTTGAGCGCTACAGTATGTTTGGTGGCAACAGAGTAAGCCTTTCAGTAACCCTATATAAACCCGAAAACGGCGCCATAAGGCTTTCAGCCGTAACATCCGGCGGAAGTCAAGCGGTGTTCTTTAAAGTAAACACCTTCGGCGAGGATGCCTTCCTTGAAAAATTGAATGAAATATTGTAAAAAATTAAGCCTCGGTATAGCGTGTTGTTCTTAACGGAGAATATTATTTTCCTTTCATTTTGTTTAGAACCAGCATCGCATTTGTATGCACAAATACAGCTGGGCGGTAGCCCAAACCCACTGACAGCAGAAAAGAGAAGAATCGTTATTACAACGAGTCTTCTCTTTCTTTTTGTCTGATAAGTGGTATGCTGACATTCGTCAGCGTGATATTTTCGCTTTGCGAAAGTGATATTAAGTCCGTTGGACTTAGTGATATTCCATTCGCCCGAAACTCGCGAAGCGAATAACACTCGGTGGAAAGCCGAATATCACTGCGTAGCAATATCACTCGCCGTAGGCGAATAGAGTTGCGTGATACTCCAAGCGGAGTATCACGCTATACCGAGGCTTTTGTTTTCCCTAAATTCAACTTAATCGTCTGCATCAAGTGCTTCAAGACCCTTCTTAGCTACAGCCTTGCTGTCGCCGTGCTTTACCATAAACATTGTTACGAAGGCAAGAGCCGCGAATATAGCTGCATAGGGGAACAGAATAGTCATACCGAAGTAGTCCATCAAAAGACCTGAGAGCATGGGAGTTGCAATCTGTGCAGCCATAGAAGCCGTGTAGTAGAAGCCTGTGTACTTACCAATGTCGGCACCTGAGCACATTTCAACAACCATGGGGAATGAGTTAACGTTAATTGTTGCCCAACCTATACCTGCTAAAGCAAAGAGAACGTTCATTACCATTGTGTCGCTGCCTGCCCTGATGAAAGAAGCTGCTGCGAAAGCTGTGGAAAGCATAATAACGCCGCCTAAAATAGTCTTCTTTCTGCCAAGCTTGGAAGCCACAATACCTGCAGGAAGGTAGGAGATAATTGCCGCACCCTGTGCAATAAGCATTGTTGTGTTATAGTCCTTCTGTAAAACGTTAGCTGCGTAAACTGAATACTTGGATGTAACTGCGTTGTAACCAAAGTACCAGAGAGCAATAGAGAGAAGAATGAAAATAAGGGAGCGCATTTCAGCCTTGCCTAATTTCTTACCCTTGCCCTTTTCCTTATCGGCGTCATCATCTTTCTCCTCAATACCGTACTTGATGCTGTTTGCCTGCATCTCCTTTGCCCATTTAACCTCTTTAACGGTCAATACAAAAACAAGCAAAGCCGCAAGCATAATGGCTGCAATTACGAAATAGAAGGTAGTGTAGCTCATAAGTGAGTTCTGTACAGCACTTGTAGCAAATACCATACCTAAAAGTAATACTAAAATACCGCCTGCTGTACCCATAAGGTTGATAATTGCGTTTGCCTTACTTCTTAAAGGCTTAACCGTAACGTCAGGCATTAAAGCAACAGCGGGACTTCTGAATGTACCCATAGAAATCAGCACAATAAGCAGGAGAAGCACGAAGGCAACCAAGGTACCGGGGTTATTAAGGGTCTGCTGCCATGCATAAGCCTGACGTGCAGGGGCAACGTAGTTTGTATAATCGGGGTTTGTTACAAGCTTACCGCTTTCATTTTCAATTTTGCTCTTGATATTCTTGAAAGATTCCTCAGTAAATTTTTCGCTGAGAACAGAGCTTTCACCCTCGGGGGTTATCAAGGTCATATCGCCCTCAGCCTCGTATAAAACTTCCAGCGCTGCAGGGTCGTCAATTGCGGAGACCTTCTCAATATTCTTAAGCTGCGCGGCATCCACAAAGGAAAGGGCTACCAAAGAAACAGCCGCCACAACTGTACCGATTACAATGAAAGGAGTTCTTTTGCCGAACTTGCTTTTGCATTTGTCGGAGAAAGAACCGAACATAGGTAAAAGGAACAGCGCAAGCACGTTATCAATAGCCATAATAATGCCTGAAAATCCCTGAGACATACCAAATTTATTGGTTAAAAGCAGGGGGATTGTACTGTCGTAAGCCTGCCAGAAAAGGGAAATCAGGAAAAATGCGAAACCAACCAAAATAGTGCGTTTGTAATTTAGCTTCATAATTAATACCAAACCTTTAATTTATTATTTTAATTTTAACCCATTAACAGGATTTCTGCAATAGATATTTTTATTTTTACTGATTTGTAGGGGCAGGCAGGCGGTGAAGAGTCAACCACTATACCGCCTTCCCCTACCATGCGCAACTGGGCGCACCACTATTCTGCCTTCCCCTTGAGGGGAAGGTGGCACGACCGACGGGAGTGACGGATGAGGTGGCGGGAGTGTCATTAAACGAAAAACACCTCATCCACCATCTTACGATGGTCCCCCTTCCCCTCAAGGGGAAGGCTGTATTGCGTCACAGACCCTTAACTCTTCGCTCCACGAAGTGGTATAACGCCTCTTGCAAAATCCAGCCATTCTGCTATAATTATTTTATCAAACGTAAAGGACGTAAAAATATGGGACGTAAATTATTAATCGGAACAGCTATAACAGCCGCCGCATTGGGCGCACTTACCGCATACGCCATAGCACCTGCAAAGGCAAGCAAGGAAAAGGCGGCACCCTTTAAAAACAAGTATTTCGCTCACAGAGGTCTCCATTCAGGTGACGGCAACACCCCCGAAAACAGCCTTGCCGCATTCAAAGCCGCTGCCGAAAAAGGCTTTGGAATAGAGCTTGACGTACACTTAACCACAGACAATGAGGTTATCGTTTTCCACGATGACGATTTAAAGAGAATGTGCGGCGTGGATAGAGCTACTTTTGATTTAAGCTATGACGAGATAAAGGAGCTTTCCCTCCTTAATACAGAACACAAAATTCCTCTTTTCACCGAGGTTTTAAAGGTATACAACGGCGCAGGTCCCATGGTTCTTGAAATAAAAACCTGCCCCCGTAAATATGAGCTTTGCGAGAAGGTTTTAGAGCTTTTAAACGACTATGAAGGCGACGTGTGCATTGAAAGCTTCGACCCCAGAATTGTTGGCTGGTGGAAGAAAAACGCACCTCAGTATTTAAGAGGTCAGCTTGCACAGCAGTACAAAAAGTATGACGGTCAGCCTAAAATTCTTGCTTTTATGCTTGCTAACAGCCTTACAAACTTTATTGCCCGCCCCCACTTTATCGCTTATAACTTAGGCAAGAAGCCACTTTTAACAAGGCTCTCAGAAAAAATGGGCGCTTTAAAATTCAACTGGACAGTAAGAAGCAAAGAGGAAGAGGCTAAGGTAGACGGCATTATTTTTGAAAAGTACGAACCCGAAAGCACAGATTTTGCAAGTGATAATGAGAAGTGATACGTGCCGTTAGCACGTTAATGGTCCGCAATGCCCCCTGTAGTGTTCTCGCCTCCACCCCCGCGCGCATCTCGCCTCCACCCAACGGGCAACTCGGCTCCACCCCCCACGAGCAACTCGGCTCCCCTGTGTAAGGGGAGCTGGATTTTGAAAAGTGTCTTGTCCACTTTTCAAAAGACTGAGGGGTTGAAAAAACACAATCGGGGGTTGTAAAAACACAAGAGGGTGATTCTTCATAAAACAAAACTCAGAGGGGTTGTGTAAAGAAAAAATGGAAAAGAAACACAACAAAGAGCTTAACCCCTACATAAAAAAGCTTCGAAAAAACATGACCGCCACAGAACGAAAATTGTGGTACTGTTTTCTAAGAAAATACCCGGTTAAATTCTATAGGCAAAGAATAATGGGAGAATATATAGTCGATTTCTATTGCTCCAAAGCGAAAGTGATAATAGAAGTAGACGGTTATTTCCATTATGCTGAGGAAAGAATCCCCTACGAAAGGCGAAGAACCGAATACCTGAATTCGCTGAATTTTAAAGTGTTACGCTTTACAAACGCAAATATAAATGAAGATTTTGAGGATGTTTGCAGAATTATTGACAATGTAATAAGAAGCAGGGTTGACGGTGATATTCCCATAGTGTTTGATTATGGGGATGAGTGAGGTTTATATACAATCACCAATCTTAACAACAACCCCTCAGTCACGTAATCGTGACAGCTCCCCTTACACAGGGGAGCCGAGAACTCCATCGGGGGCACTCCCTCGGCTTCAGCAGCTCCCTCTTACAAAAATTCTTCGAATTTAGGGAGGTAGTTGCACTAGAGAGGGAGCAACGTTCCCCATGTTTTGGGTTCTGCGCACCGTTCGACTGAAATAAACAAAACAAAAAAGGAAGGAGATTAAAATCTTCTTCCTTTTAATTTTGCCTTAATTAAATCCCTTTATCCCTTGCCATATTCATTATGACGGAAGCCAAATTACCTGCATCGCCAAGGCCTGAGCCTGCGTTCTCAATAATTACCACGAAGGCGTAGGGCGTGTCCTCATTCCGGGAAAAGCCTACCATCCATGCGTTGGGAAGCCTGCCGTCAACCTCCGCCGTACCCGTTTTGGCAGCTACCTCCATATTTTCAAAGAAATAATCGCCGTAATAATACTGCACGGTATCGCGCATCATTTTACTGAGCTCCTCAGCCTCATCCCTTTCAAGAAGCTTAATTCTGCCTGTGCCTGCATCCTTTGAGGATATGTGCAAATCGCAGGAAGTACCGCCGTTGGCAATAGCGGTTGTAAGCATCAGCATCTGCATAGGATTGGCACTTACTGTATACTGACCCACAGCCGCCCAGGCAAGCTCGATGTCCGTAGCGTCCTTTATATCCACCTTGCCCGTTTTGAATGTCATACCGCCGAAATCAAAGCTGCCGTTAAAGCCAAGCCTTTCAGCCGTAGCCTGCAGCTTCTCGCCGCCCAATTCCAGCGCAAGCTTTGCAAAATAGATATTGCAGGAATGACCTAAGGCGCTCTGTAAATTCAGTTCACCGTGGTAGCCAAGACAGGTAA
This sequence comes from Clostridia bacterium, assembly GCA_017935165.1. Taxonomy (GTDB): domain Bacteria; phylum Bacillota; class Clostridia; order Oscillospirales; family Acutalibacteraceae; genus SIG603. The sequence continues at coordinate 2,872 of JAGBID010000018.1, read as the reverse complement.
CCTTGCTGTCGCCTATATACATCTCGCTTTCGCAGGTGTAGGTCTGATTTGCCCAGCCTGAAAGATTCTCCATAGCCGAAACAGCGGTGATAAGCTTGAAAACAGAACCGGGTGTGTAGCTTGATGAGAGAGTATTATCCAAAAATACGCCGTCATAAGCTTCGTTTTCGAGAATATCCTCAGGCACGTTCATAGGGTCGTAGGTAGGGGCGCTTACCTTACAGATAATCTCCCCCGTCTTATAATTGCACATAAGCACAGCGCCATTTCTGCCGCCCAAAGCCTCATAAGCTCTTGCGTTTATTTCAGCATCAAGGGTAAGCTTTAAATTCTTTGTGCCGAAGGAATCGAAGGGCAGCTCGTTTAAACCTGTAACAAAATTATACCCCGTAATATCCGAGAAGCTGTTTGCCATTAAAGAAGTACCGATGTAACCCTGCCTGTCACCAATGGTGTGCAGGGTGCTAAGGCGCAGGTTATAATTCTCGCTGTAGCTTTTAGCTCCGTCCTCACTTTCATAAAGAAGTATGCCGTTTCTGTCTGTAATAATTCCCAAATCAACCACAGCATCCTCAGCATAAATGTGACCGTTATAGCCGTAGCTGACCCAATTTTCGCCGTCTGAATAGACTTTCCAGGTTAAAAACCCCATACCGAAAAGGAAGCAGAATAAAATAATGTATAAAACAATTGAACGTTTAGCTGTGGTCCTCATTTCTGCACCCTCCTTTTCTCCTCGGCATTCCTGTATCTTCTTGTGTAAGAAGTCTTGTCCATACTGCCTGATTTTTCCTGCTTAGCACGGCTTACGTTACGGCTGATTTCCATAAGCTCCTCTTTAGTGATACCCTCGTCCTCAGCTTCATCCTCTGCGGGTCTTTTGCTAATGGGAGCCTTTGTCTTCTTAAGAGCATAGGTTCTTTCGTCCGAAGCCTTTATAAAGGAAAGTAAACCCCAGCAGGAAACCATACTGCTGCCGCCTGCACTTATAAAGGGCAGGGTGACACCCGTCAAGGGCAGGATGTCCGTTGTACCGAATACGTTTAAAGCCGCCTGGAATAATAAAAGTCCTGCAGCAGCTGAGGATGCAATTAAATAGAAGGTGCTGCGGCTTCTGAGTGCATCACTTCGAACATACATTATGAACATCAGAATTGCAAAAACCACCACGTAAGCCATCAGCATACCCTGCTCCTCACAGAGCATTGCAAATACTAAATCGCTGTCGCCTGCTGCAATATAATGTAAATATCCCCTGCCTAATCCCATACCGAAAAAGCCGCCTGAAGCAATATAGGTAAGGGCTCTTGTCTGCTGATAACCTAAATTATCGTTTATATGTTCCCAGACGTGCAGCCAGCCTGAGAATCTGTCCGCCACGTAGGGACGGAAATACAAAATCAAAATAACGCCGAATAGGGCAACCGAAACCAAAAGCACCACTGTTCTTATACTTCCCGAGCGCATAAATGCAATAATCAGAATTGCCGCGAAGAAAATAAGCGCTGTACCAAAGTCCCTCATAATAAACAGGAAGCCAAGGCAAATAGTGGCAAAACCCAAGAACACAGTTATATTTTTCTTGGTCTGGAGCCTGTCTAAAGTAGAGGCGCCCACAAATATGAAAGCGATTTTAATAAGCTCCGAAGGCTGAATACTTAAAGAGCCGATGTAAATCCAGTTCTTGGCGCCGTTAATTGTGGTACCTATAAGCATATTTAATATAAAAAGTCCTATAGCTCCAATTCCGAAAAGCAAACGCCAGTTGCTGACCCTTTTCAAATCCCCCATAAACCATACAAGGAACATAAAAAGTACCATACCGATTACGGCAGAAGCTGCCTGGGTTAAGGCGGAGTCAGGATTCTCGCCCGATAAAAGCAACACGCCTATTCCGCTTAAAAGGTAACCGATGGTCTCAATTTCAAAATTTATCCTCTTTAGCGCCGTCATGGAAATTATATAGAGAAGCCAGGCGCCCACACTTAAAACCGTAATAGGTAAAATAAGCTCAAAATTAAACTGTCCCTTACCTATAAGCAGCTGTAAAAGCATTGAAATATGCACACTTAAGGCGCAAATCATCATGCTGAAAGCGGAAGCCGCGTTCTTCATAAAGCCTGTAAAACCGCGCCTGCCGGGAAAAGGCAGAAACTCTGTGTTCTCCAAAACAAGCTGAGTATTTCCTAATGTGATAACATCGCCGATATTTACTATTTTATTTTCGGTAATCTTCCTTTTACCTACTCCAACACCCCATTTGGAGCCCGTATCGGAAATTATCCAACCCTCTTTCCTGCGCATTAAAACTGCGTGGTCGCGGGACACGGCAGGGTCGCTTAAAACAATGTCACAGCTTTTACTTCTGCCTATGGAATTTTCCCAATATATAACGGGGTAGGTTTCACCGCTTCTGATATCCTTTAAGATAATCACAGGGTTATTTTTCCTTATGCCCTTCTTGTAGGACGTATAACAGCGCCACACGGTAAAAAGTGCCAGCACGGGCGTTATTATTCTCATTACAAGAAGCACGTAGGAAAGTATACCTAAACTCACAAGTGATTCGTAAGCTGTGTTTATGTACTCCATTTAATTCTCCTTTGATTTTGTTGATTTATGATGTGGGTCACTCCATGTCGTAGTGACAACATTTATGTTGTCAAATCGCGTTAGCGAGATTGCAGCGCGCTTAAGTGGCGAAGGAGGTCAACTTGCCGAAATCAGTTTCTCCTCATCCGACTTCCCACGTTGTGTTCTCGCCTCCCCTGCAAGGGGAGCTGTCGAGAAAACTGCTTGCAGTTTACGAGACTGAGGGGTTGTTGTTAAGATTGGTGGTTGTACTCTTTTACAACCCCTCCGAGTTTTACTT
>JAGBID010000154.1 GCA_017935165.1 Clostridia bacterium | reverse complement strand
GTACCGATTCTGACGATTGTTGCGCCTTCCTCTATGGCTGTTTCATAGTCCCCGCTCATTCCCATTGAGAGGGTGTCCACCGCAGCGTTTTCAAGCTGCATATTTTTTAAGCTTTCATTTAAATTATACATCTCTTTAAAGAATGCACGGGTCTCACTTTCACTTGCATCAAAAGGAGGTATTGCCATAAGTCCGCGTATACGGATATTTTTATATTCGGAAGCTTTGCTTGCTAAACTTATAAGCTCCTCCTTCTTAATACCGCCTTTGCTTTCTTCCTCGCCTATATTTATTTCAAAGAGGATATCCTGCACTATACCGAGCTTTTCGGCAGCTGCATTGATTTTAACTAAAAGGCGTTCGCTGTCCACACTTTCAATCACGTCCGCTTTGCCCACAACTTTATTAACTTTATTTGTCTGCAGGTGACCGATAAAGTGGCTTTCCTTACCCGAGTAAGAGCCCGCCTCCTTCTTTTCAAGAAGCTCCTGAACGTGATTTTCACCGAAAATATCTATAGGAAGCTCTGAGCTTAATTTAACCTCCTCACAGGTTCTTGTTTTGCAGGCAGCGCAGAGCTTGATTTCGTTAATGTTTCTGTTCGCTTTAATAGCCGCTTTTTCCATATTTTTGCGTATTTTATTTATATTTTCTTTTAATACATCTTTATACTCTGCCATAATTACACCTTACTCGTATTTAGCTCTTTCACCGCCGATAAACTTAGGTCTTGTTCTTGCACATATAATATTAGCTTCGCCTATTTTATTTACGCTGAGTCTTACAGGAACAGCAACCCTTTTTAAATGCATTCCTATTAAAGTACCGCCTATATCTATGCCGGCATCTGCTTTTACTTCCTCCACAAGAACGGGGTCCTGCATCATTAAATAAGTGTTGGTGGCTAAGCTGCCGCCTGCGTGGGTCTTGGGTACGGCACAAACAATTTCGTAGCCGTATTTTTCTGCACACTCACGCTCTATTACAATTGCTCTGTTTAAATGCTCGCAGCACTGGGACGCAAGATAAATGCCCCTTTCCTTAAGCTTCGGTAACAGAGTTTCAAGTAAAGCTTTGGCAGCCTCCATACTGCTGTCCTTACCTATTTTACCGCCAACCATTTCGCTTGAGGAACAGCCTATAACAAGTATGCCGCCCTTACGGATATTCGCTTCATTTAAAAGCTCTTTGAAAGCTATGTCACTGTCAATTTTAATTTTTTCAATTATGTCCATAAAATCACCTTCAATTCATTTTAATTATATCACACTTGTCAAGTGAGAATTTTACCTTTTTATTGATTTATTCCTCGTTTTGTGTTAAATTTTATATATCATCATAAAGGAGTGTTTTCTATGGAATTTAACGTTAACAGTCCTGTTCTTTTCGTTATTGTTGCTTTAATAATAGCTGCCGTTTTAGGTCAGTCTGTTTATTTCCTTGTTAAAGCTGTCAAAAGAGCGAAGGAATTAGGTATTAAAAAAGAGACTATTAAAAATACCGTTACATCCTCAGCTATTTTCACAATAGCACCTGCTGTAGCGGTTTTGGTTGGTGTTGTAGCCCTCAGCAAAAGCTTAGGTCTTGCACTTCCCTGGCTGAGGCTTTCTGTTATAGGTTCAATTACCTATGAGACTGTGGCTGCAGGCAACGCTTTGGAGGCTGCAGGTATGAGTGCAGGCACAACCGTTACAGACCCATCTATTTACGTAACTATTGTATGGGTTATGACAATCGGTATTGCTGCAGGCTTGGTTCTTGTTCCCTTCCTTACAAAGAAGATTCAGGGCGGTATGAACAAGATTGGTATGAAGGATAAAAAATGGGGCGAAATATTTAATAACGCCATGTTTTTAGGTATGATTTCCGCCTTCTTAGGCTACGTTTTCTGTGACGTAGGCACCATCGTAAGCGGAGATTTCAGCGGTCTTATTCCCGTTTGTGTAATGGCAACCTCAGCTGTAATAATGGCGATATGCGGTCTTTTGGCTACAAAGTGTAACATCAAGTGGCTTACTGACTACGCACTTCCCATCAGCCTTATTGTTGGTATGGCATCGGCTATTCCTTACACAAATCTTTTATCTTAAGAAAGGAGCGAAGTAAAATGAAAAAGAATCTTTCATATATGGAAAGCGTTCACCGTGACGGTATTATATGGGGTATTGCTTTAGGACTTATTATTCTCCTTTTCCCCTTGATGGTGTCAATTATTTTCGGTTGCTTCCCTAATTTAGAGGTACTTGCAAAGGGAGTTCTTGCCACAGCTCCTATGTACTGGGCAGTTGGTATTGTTGAAATATTTACATATGTACCTATGCTTGGTGCAGGCGGTACTTACCTTTCCTTTGTTACAGGTAATATATCAAACTTAAAGCTTCCCTGCGCTATTGACGCTATGGAAAGAGCAAACGTAAAGGCTACAAGTGAAGAGGGCGAGGTTATCTCCACCATTTCCATAGCTGTTTCAAGTATTGTAACAACCATAATAATTATTGTCGGTGTTATATGCATTGTTCCCTTAACACCCATACTTGAGTCCCCTGTTTTGGAGCCTGCGTTTAATATGATATTGCCTGCACTTTTCGGCGGTCTTGCAGTTGTATTTATTTCAAAAAATTTAAAGCTTTCAATTGCTCCCATTATTTTAATGCTGGTTCTGTTTATTTTTGTACCTGCTTTAAATTCAAGCACAGTTGGTATTATGGTACCTGTGGGCGTACTCTTTACTTTACTTGTTGCAAGAATTATGTATAAGAAAGGATGGCTTTAATCTATGTGGTGGCTGATTCCTGTTATAATTATTGCAGCTTTTATTGCACTTATCGTTGTCAGAACCCTTAACTTTAAACCTACAAACAACGTGAAGGTTTTAAATAACGAGGAGGTTTTTGATAAGGAGATTACTGTCAAAAGGCTTCAGGAGCTTATTAAATGCAAAACCGTTTCCTATAAGGATAAGGAGCTTGAGGACGACGCTGAATTTAACAAGCTTATAAAAATTCTTCCCATCCTCTACCCTGCTGTATTTGAAAGCTGCGAATTTAAAGAGCTCCCGGACAGAGCTTTGCTTTTCAAATGGAAGGGTAAAACCGAAGGCGACCCTGCAGTTATGATGGCACATTATGACGTAGTACCCGTTAACGAGGAAATGTGGGATAAGCCTGCATTTGACGCTATCATAGAAAACGGCGTACTTTGGGGACGCGGCACCCTTGACACAAAGGTTACATTTAACGGTGTACTTTCCGCAGCTGAGCACCTTATAAGAGAAGGCTTTGTGCCTGAAAAGGATGTATACTTTGCATTCTCAGGCGGTGAGGAAGTTAACGGCAAGGGCGCACTTAACATAGTTGAGCTTTTTGAAAAGGCTGGCATTACTCCTTCAATGGTTGTTGATGAGGGCGGCGCCGTTGTTGAAAACGTTTTCCCCGGTGTTTCCAAACCCTGCGGTCTTATAGGTATTGCAGAAAAGGGTATGATGGACGTTAAGTACACAGCTAAATCCCAGGGCGGTCACGCCTCTGCCCCAAAGCCAAAGACTCCTATTCTCAGCCTTTCCAAGGCTTGCGTAAAACTTTGCAAGAATCCCTTTAAGACCCATTTAACAGCACCTGTTGCCCAGATGTTCGATACCTTAGGCAGACACAGCTCATTCCTTTTCAGAATGATATTTGCTAACCTTTGGCTTTTTAAACCTGTTTTGACCTTTATCTGTAACTTAAGCGGCGGCGAGATGAACGCTTTGATGCGAACAACCGTTGCCTTTACCCAGGCAGAAGGCTCCAAGGCATCTAACGTTATTCCTCCCAAGGCATCCCTTGTTTCTAATATCCGTTTAAACCCTGAGGATACCATTGAAAGTGCAAAGGCTTACCTTGAAAAGACAATAAATGACAAGGATATTGAAATTGAAGTTTTAAACGGTATGAATCCCAGCAGAATTTCCACTACAGACTGCGAAGGTTTTGAAAAAATTAAGACTGCTGTTGCTTCCACCTGGAAGGGCTCCATTGTATCCGCTTATTTAATGGTGCAGTGCTCTGACTCCCGCCATTGGGGTAAGATAAGCGACAAGGTATTTAGATTCAGTGCTATGGATTTGACAAGCGAGGAAAGAGCTACCATTCACGGTAACAACGAAAGAATCAGGCTTGAAACCATTAATAAGGCTGTTGAATTCTACATAAGACTTATGAAGCTTTGCTAATATAAAAAAACGCGATTGTTTAAAAAACTTTCGCGTTTATTTTTATTTCTTTCATTTTTCGTCAAGATTTTTTAAGAAAACACGTGTATAATATAAATATCAAAACGAAAAGGAAGTTTTAAATGAGGTATAAGGAAAGTACGGATAAAAGAAGATTCAGTAAGCTAAGCTTTAAAGAATACATAAAAGAAAACGATAATATAAGAGTTATCCTTTCATTTTTAATACCTATTATGGCTGTTATTATTATCACCGCTATATTTGCTGTCCCTAAAATAATCGAGGCTGTAAACCCCAAGGAAAAAGCAAAGGACTTTACCACAACCTATAACCCCGAGATTATGGCATTTTCTAATGCACAGGACATTGACTACAGCGAATACCCACAAAGCTTAATCGAGCTATTATACCGAAACCGTGAAACAAGGGACTTTGTGCTTAATTACCCACTGCTTAAGGATAAGAAAGTGAAAGTGGATTTAAGCGATTACAAAAACCTTGAAGCAGTACCCCTGTTTATGCAATGGGATAAGCGCTGGGGATATATAAATTACGGTAACGACGTGGCGGGAATTACAGGCTGCGGACCTGTTTGCCTTTCAATGTGCGCCTATTATTTAACCGGGGACGAAAGCTACTCCCCCGATAAGATGATAAAATTTGCAATAGATGAAGGCTACTGTGTTTACGGCAACGGTACATCCTGGGAGTTATTCAGCAAGGGCGCCGTGGACTTAGGCTTTGACGTTACGGAAATAGGGCTTGATAAGGACAGAGTAATAAATAACCTTGAAGTAGGCAACCCAATAGTAGCAATTATGGGTGAGGGGGATTTTACAACAAGCGGACATTTCATTGTGTTCAGCGGTACTGAAAACGGTTTAATAAAAGTAAATGACCCTAACAGCTACCAAAGGTCCGAGCTCTTATGGGAATTTGACGACATAAAGGACCAGATAAGAAACATGTGGGTAATAAGAAATAAGCCCGAAGAATAAATAAGAGAGCATTTACTTAATTGTAGATGCTCTCTTCTAATTTATTCAGATTTTTCCTTTTTATCCTTAGTTACAATAAACGCAATAATTAATGCAAACACGCCGCCAATTAATTTTCCTAAAATTAAAGGAAGAGAAATAGAAGCGTCGGTACTTGCAACGTAAGCTAAATGGTCGCCCAACATAAAAGAACCGCAAACCGCAAAAGCAGTATTTATAACAACACCTTTTTCTTCCATATCCTTCATCATACCGAAGGAAGGAATACTGTTTACAGCAGTTGTAACAATACCCATTACGGAAGTTTCGCTTATACCCAGCTTCTTGCCTATTTTACCAAAGCTCTTGCGGAAAAGCTTATTAACAAAGAAAAGCATAGTAAAAGCACCGCAGAGAACTATTGCAATATTGCCTATTACCATTAAACTTTCGTCGAAGGGTGTAAATAACGGCGCGTTCAGACCCATTACCTTTATAACCATAGCAATTGCAAGAGAAACGGTTATAACCGCAGTAATTATGTAGCCGAATACTGTAACGATTTTAACAGTAACTTTTTCTGCAAATTTTAATCCTGCAATAAAAGCTAAAGAGAGAATTATTAAAGGTAAAAGATTAATAATTAAAGTAAGAGGATTAATACCCATAAATAATCCGCCTGCAAAACATCCTACAGGTACTGTAATAAGACCAATAATCAAGCCCTTAGCAACACTTGTTCTTTTTTCAGCAGCAGTAGCAGAGAAGCAGAAAGGAACAGTAAAGGTTACTGTGCAGCCCATAATAGAGCCGACAATGCTTCCCATAAACTTCGCAACCAACTCATCCTGACCAAGAGCTAAAGCAAGAGGCCAGCCGCCGCAGTCGTTAGCAAGTAAAAGACCTGCTATGAAAGAGGGGTCAATGCCCAGAGCCTGACAAACAGGTGAAAGCACGGGTGAAATATAGTTTGATATTAAAGGTGCTACAGTATTAAGACCTATCATGGCAAGGGCTAAAGGCCCCATTGTTTCAAAGCCCTGTTCGAAGGTTTTGCCCGGTCCGAATTTACATCCTATACATCTGTCCAGCGCGCCTATAAGGGCAAAAAAGAGCATTATATAAGTTATTATCTGTCCGAAATCCATTTTATCACGTCCTTAATAAACTGATAGATATTATTACACAAACTTCTGCTTTTTGCAATATTATAATTCTATTTCCACACTTTCTGAAAGGTGTAAACTGAAAATATAACATCCGCCCAAGGGGTAATCGCTTATCTCCTTTAAAGCTTTTGCATATAGTTTAAGCTGTGTGCCGTACTCCAAAACAAGCTCACTTACATCCTTGACTCTGTCAGTTTTAAAGTCCACAATATACATTTTTCCGTTTTCAAGGAAATAGCAATCTATGGCGCCCTGTAAAATTACGGGGTGGTGCTTGTTTTCTTCGGTTAAATCCTCACGGACTATGCCTGCTTCAATATTAACGCTGAAGCGGTATTCCTTTTTAATATCCTCAGCCTTAAGCATTCTTTTGCCTAAAGGACTAAAAAGAAATTTCCTTACAAGGTTCAGGTTAATGCTTTCGCCCTGCTCCTTTGTAATATAGCCTTCCTTTATAAGTCTTTCCAGCTCCGCTTCCGGCTCCTTATTAAAGGATGCAAACTGCATAAAGGAGTGAAGGGCAATACCCCTTTCTGCAGGTGTTAAGCCTTTATAGCTTAAAAATCCCGGACGGGGAAGTGAAATATTCTTAAATTCATTTGTAAGCTGTGTGGCAGTTACCTTTGAAGGTATGGTATTAATTTCCTTATAAGGGTAAACAAAATCACATTTTTCGCGAAGCTTTTCTATAAGCTTATGGTCAGGCTCAGCCAGAGCTGTGGAAATTTCCTTTACCTCTTCCCTTTCACCGTCAGCTTCTTTTATTTCAATTTTCCACTCGGAGAAATTTTCGAAGTTAATGCTTTGCTCCTCAGCATTTATTAGCTTACGGAGGTTTTTGCCGCTTGGGTGCTTTAAAGCAGCCAGCATTATCCAGTCGGAAATTCTGTCCGCAGCTTCAGCAGCGAAGGAGCCGTTATCGGAGCTGATTCGTGCGTGAACCTTTGTAAGGCTCTTTTCAATATCCGATAAAGTAGAGACTAGAATAAGCTTATCCTTAGCTCTTGTTAAGGCTACGTAGAAAACTCTAAGCTCCTCGCTTGCCTCCTTCATTCGGTTATTAAGCTCAATGGCTTCTTTTATAAAGCCTTGGTATTTTATGCCTGTCTCCTGATTTTTAAGGCTTACTCCTAAGCCTAACTCGGAATTAAGTACAATATCGCTTCTGTCAAAGTTAAAGCGCCTGCCGCAGCCTGCAACAATACATACGGGAAATTCCAGACCCTTGGACTTATGTATGCTCATAATTTTAACTGAATCTGAATTTTCGGGTAAGGAGGCAGCACTTTCAAGCTCAGCACCCTGCTTTATAAGCTTTTCAATAAACCTTACAAAGCCTGAAACACCTACAAAGCTGTCCCTTTCAAAATCCGAAGCAAGCTCCTTTAAACGCCTTAAATTCATAAGACGCTCCTGACCGCCATCAAGGACCTTTACTATATTTTCAAAGCCGGTTACCGAGTAGAAATAGGAAATAAACTCACCTGCACTCATTGTAGCGGCAAGGGTACGCATTCTTTCAAGCTCCGTAAACACTTCCTTAAAGCGCTCATCCTCACTTTTCATCAAGGCTACGTATATGGAGCTTTGTCTGTCGTTAAGCCTTATTCTTGCAAGGTCATCAGGGGTAAAGCCGTATAAAGGACTTAAAAGTACTGATAAAAGAGGAATATCCTGATTGTGGTTATCGATAATTTCAAGGTAGGAGATTGCTGTTAAGACCTCCTCCTTATTAAAAAAGGATGAACCAACCGCTGCCTTTGCAGGCACACCGCATTTATTAAGCTCCTCTGCATAGCTGAAGGCGTGCTTGTTTGCGCTGCGAAGAAGAATACAGAAATCCTTGTAGGATGCCTTTCGCTCCTTATCCTTCTCCTTTACCTTATAGCCGCTGTTTATAAGCTCGGTTATTTTTTCAGCTATTATTCTTGCTTCAGCCTGCTCGTTTGTAATAAACTCAGGCTCGTTTACGAAAATGATTTCTGTTTCACAGTTTTCCTTGGGAGCTTTTTCAACTCCCTGAGCAAGCTCCTCGCCGTTTTTGTAGTTAACACCGCCAAAGGCTTCGCTCATAAGCTCGCTGAAAAAGAAGTTAACTGTATCTATAACGTTTTTATCGGAGCGGAAGTTTCTGTCCAGGTCAATTACCGCAGGATAATTTTCAAGCTCTCTGTCATATTTTGAAAAGGCGTTTTTGTAGGAAATAAAAATCTCCGGCTTAGCTTCACGGAAGCTGTAAATGCTCTGCTTGACGTCACCAACCATAAATCGGTTGCTGTCATTTTTGGATATTGCTTTGAATATAGCATCCTGAACGTCGTTAGTGTCCTGATACTCGTCTATCATAATTTCTTCAAAGCGGTCAGAATAGTCCTTTGCAAGCTCGGTCCTTTTTAAATTACCCTTTTCATCCTTTTCGATAAAGAGCTTTACAGCATAGTGCTCGATATCGCTATAATCCGCCATATTTTTATTAAGCTTATTTTCCTCGTAAATTTCAGTAAAACGAAGTGTCAGATTATAAAGCG
>JAGBID010000153.1 GCA_017935165.1 Clostridia bacterium | reverse complement strand
TCCTTTAAATAGGGGTCGCTGCCGAATAAATAGTCACCCCACATAAGCTTTCCTGTGATTATACCCACTATGATTTCATCCTCGACGGTATCGAAATTTTTAATTGGAGAATAACCGAAACCGACAAGAAGGGCGTTCATTGCTTTAATAGCGCTCTTTTCATCAAGAGGCTTTGCCGCTGTTTCCTCATTTTCCGTTACAGTATCCTCTTTCCCTTCGTCATCGGAAACAGTTATATCCGAGTCGGCAGAAGCTTCGCTTTCTGTTTCCGACCATTCAAAACTTACATCTTCCTTTTCATCCTCATCTGAATCAGATGAAACAGCCTCCTTATCGTTAAGGCTTGCAGATTCTTTTTCTTCACTCTTGCTTTCATTACCGTTTATAAATGCTGAAACAATATTGTCAAAGGAAAGGTCCTTTGAGCCGCAGGCACTAAGGCAGGAAGCAACCAGCACCGCCGCTAAAAGCAAGGATATTATTTTTACTGTAATTTTCATTTTACCCTCCGAATGGTTTACATTTTTCTTTTATAAAATTAAAAGGGGTATTTTCCGCAAAATACCCCCATTTTTATTTATCAGTCATTCATTTCGAAGAACTTTGCATGGATAGCCTGAACAGCTCTTGCGCCTTCCTGCTTGTCGATGAGCACGGAAATCTTGATTTCGCTTGTTGCAATCATCTGAATGTTGATGTTAGCAGAGAAGAGAGCCTCGAACATATCGGCAGCAACACCGGGATGGCTTTCCATACCTGCACCAACGATGGATACCTTAGCTACGTTACTGTCAGTTACAAGGCCTGTAGCACCGATAACCTCGATATAGCTGTTGAGAAGTTCAACTGCTGCATCCATTTTATCCTTATCAACTGTAAAGCTGATGTCCTTTGTGCCGTTACGGCCGATGGACTGAAGAATAATATCTACGTTTATATTCTTTGCAGAGAGCTTTGAGAAAATCTTGAAAGCAAGACCTGGCTTATCGGGAACACCGATAACTGAGATTCTTGCAATATTATCATCCTTGGCTACGCCGTTAATTAACATTTTTTCCACTTTGATATCCTCCTTAACAATTGTACCCGGCTTACGGGTTAAGCTTGAAAGCACCTCAAGCTCGATGTGATATTTTTTAGCCATTTCAACACTGCGGTTGTGAAGAACCTGAGCACCAAGAGTTGCAAGCTCAAGCATTTCGTCGTAAGTGATTTCGTCCAGCTTCTTAGCACCGGGAATCTTTCTGGGGTCAGCGGTGTAAACACCCTCAACGTCCGTATAGATCTGGCAAAGGTCAGCGTGCATTGCAGCTGCAATTGCAACGGCGCTTGTATCTGAACCGCCGCGTCCTAAGGTTGTCATATCATCGTAACGGTTAACACCCTGGAAGCCTGTAACAATAACAATATTCTTTTTATCAAGCTCTTTTCTTATTCTTTCAGGATTAACGCGCTTGATTCTTGCGTTACCGTAAGTTGTGGTTGTTAAAAAGCCTGCCTGCCAGCCTAAAAGAGAAACTACGGGGTAACCTAATTTCTCAATTGCCATAGCAAGAAGTGAAGCGGAAATCTGCTCGCCTGATGAAAGGAGCATATCCATTTCTCTTTTGGAAGCATTGGGATTAATTTCCTTTGCTTTGTCTATAAGGTCATCTGTTGTGTCGCCCTGAGCAGAAACAACTACAACTACCTGATTGCCATTTTTGTAGGTAGAGGTAACTATGTCTGCCACGTTCATAACGTGTTCAGCGTCCTTAACAGATGAACCGCCGAATTTTTGTACTACAAGTGCCATAAGAACATTCCCTTCAATAATTTTTGATTTCACTCAATATATATCTTCGCACCGTGAGGGTCAGCTTTCATAATTTCGACCCTCCAACCGTTTATACCTCTTTTTTCAAGATGTGACGCTATGTTTTCACAGAAGGTAGTGTCCGCCGCATCTATCATTGAAATGATAGTGGGACCTGCACCGCTTACATAGGTACCTAAGGAACCCATTTCGTAGCTCATTCTGAACACGGTATCACAATTATCGATAAGTGGTGAACGGTAAGGCTGATGGATTTTATCCTGAACCGCAACGCGGAGATTTTCCAAATTTCCCGAGAACAGCGAGGCTGTCATAAGTCCTGAACGGGAAAGGTTATAAACTGCGTCCTCCCTTGAATACATTTTGGGAAGAACGCGCCTTGCTTCCTCGGTTTTTAATTCGAAGGGCGGAATCATAACAGCGAAGTTAATTTTCTCCGAAACGGGTACACTAACGCTGTATACCCTTTCCCCTTCAATTGCGGAAGCAACAAGTCCGCCTGATATGGCAGGGCTTGTGTTATCGGGGTGACCTTCAATTTTAGCGGCTAAGTTAATAAGCTCACTCTGGCTTAAGGGCGAACCCAAAAGTCGGTTTGCACCTAAAATACCTGCCACAATGCAGGCTGAGGAGGAGCCTAAACCCCTTGCCATAGGAATATTGTTTTCCTGCCTTAGCTTAAGACCCGGTAGTTTTTTGCCGCATATTTTATAAAGATGGTCAGCTGCCCAATAGATAAGGTTATTTTCATCCGTGGGGATATCTATACCGTCCACAGATTTTATATCAACTTCATCCCACTCCTCCATCCAGACCCTGTTGTGCATACTAAGGGCGATTCCCAAGGAATCGAAGCCTGCACCCAGGTTAGCGCTTGTAGCGGGAACGTCTATACGTATCATTAAAAACTTCCTTAATATATATTAATAGTCTGAGAGCCTTATTACACCTAAAACCTCGGTGCCGTCTTTACTTATGCTCTCCAAAGAATCCTTCATCACTTTTTCGTTTACAAGGCTTGTTACAAAAGCAATTTCGCCTTCGGGCTGGTTTTCCCTTGTAAGCTCCCTTATTTTACCGAAGTATTTGAACGCCTGCTTTTCGGCAAGGTCAGTGGAAACTGCCTTTAACCTTACGTAGTATTCAAAGCTTTCCTCGTTGATATCAGCCACGTAGTTATCCTTGGCATCGTCCCAATAGAGGTATTTTCTTGATTTCATATGCTTAACGCAGTCAATAACGTCAGCTACAACTGCGCTGGCTGTGGGAAGCTTACCTGCGCCCTTACCGTAGAACACAACGTCGCCTGTTGCATCGCCGCGAACCATAATGCCGTTGAAAACATCGTCCACGTTAGAAAGCTGACTGTCACGGCTGATAAATCTGGGTGCTACCATAATGCCAATCTTGCCGTCTTCCTGCATTTTAACAGAACCGATAAGCTTTATTACACCGCCCCATGCAGAAGCATACTGAACGTCCTCAAGGGATATCTTGGTGATACCTTCAGTATATACGCTGTCGGGATAAACGTGAGTGCCGAAAGCAAGGGAAGCCAAAATGCATATCTTACGGCAGGCATCGTGACCTTCAACGTCGGCTGCAGGGTTTCTTTCAGCATAGCCTAAGTCCTGAGCAAGCTTTAAAGCCTCGGCAAATGCCATATTTTCCCTTATCATCTTGGTTAAAATGAAGTTTGTTGTGCCGTTTAAAATACCTGCAATCTCGCTTACTTCGTTAGCTGCAAGGCACTGGCTTATGGGACGGATGATGGGAATACCGCCGCCAACGCTTGCTTCAAAGAGGAAATTAAGGTTATTTTTCTGGGCTAAAGCTATAAGCTCGGCGCCCTTTGACGCAACAAGCTCCTTGTTGGA
>JAGBID010000017.1 GCA_017935165.1 Clostridia bacterium | reverse complement strand
GTTATTGGTATGTTTCTTCAAGCGGCAACGGTTCCTATAAGCTTTACGACTACGATAATCTTAACTGGTATTTAAACTACGGTTACGTATGGGGTAGCGACTCCGTAAGCAGATTTGCAGTTTCAAGCAATTCCCGCACAGTTCGTCTCTTTAAGGCTACAGATGCATACGTTCGCCTTATGGGTACAATGAACCAGAATTACGAGCATTTTAACGGCGTAACAGTTGAAGATATTATTTCTAAGCTTTATATCGAAAAGAGCGCAGACGGAAAGAATGTAGAATCAACAGTAAATCTTACAAGCGATATGCTTGTTTGGAACACAAGCTTCAATGGTGCTAAAGCAGGCGTTTATGAAGCAACAGTTGTTTACAACGGCGCTGAGCTTGGCAAAGTTACAGTAACAATAGGCAGCGAACATAACTATAGTTCATCAGTAACTGCTCCTACATGCACAAACGAAGGTTATACAACTTATACCTGCGTTTGCGGTAATTCTTATATTTCCGAAAACGTTCCTGCTCTGGGCCATACTTACGGCACAATCGTAACAGAGCCTACCTGCACCGAAGATGGCTACACCTTATACTTCTGCTCCTGCGGTGATTCTTACAAGGCTGACGAGGTACCTGCATTCGGTCATACTTACGAAGCAAAGGTAACTGCACCTACTTGTGAATCTGAAGGCTTTACTACATACACATGTACAACCTGTTCACATAGTTATACAGGTAATAAAGCAGCGGCTCTTGGCCATAAGTACAGTTCCACAGAAACAGACACAGCTATTATTTACACTTGTGAAAACTGCGGTAATTCTTACGAAGAATCCCTTGCGCCTGAATATTCTTACAATAAGGTAAGTAAGTTTGCTTCCGATGAGAAGTACGTAATCACTCTTTATTCAGGCAATAAGTACTATGCTATAAGCCATAAGAATAATACTCTTTCAGTAGCTCAGGTAACAGTTTCAAACGGTGTAATTACAAGCGAAGTAAGTGACGATATGCTTTGGGACTATAACGGTAATAAACTTTCATATAGTAGTAACAGCAAAACATATTACCTGAATTTGAAAACTTCAAGCTCTTGGTGGGGCTGGAATACAAACTATACTTTAGAGATCAGTACTTCAAACTCAAGCACAGTTACACTCAGTAGCAATAAAATTAAAGTCGGTTCAAGATATTTAAGGTATTCAAACGGCACAGTTACAAATTCAAGCAGCGGCACTACTACTTATATTTATCAGGAAACTGAAAAGTAATAAAAAAAGCCTCGGGTCAATCCCGGGGCTTTTTGTTTTACATATTATTACTGCAATTGCCTGTTCCGTATTCTTCTGCCATTTTCTCATTAAAAGGTGCGCGGCGGTTGGGGCAGTTAAGCTTTGTACAAGCCATACAGTTTTCATAGTGAACTTCTGTAGTAAATGCAATACCTGAGCCGCTTTTTAAAGGTGTCATAAGATAACTGCTGCCAAGGGTAACGCCGATGTTCTCACTAACCTCACCGATATATTCAAAAAGTGACTGCTGTTCGCTTATGGGCCACTGGGGGAGAGAACCGGGGTTTAAGTGTGCGACTTTCTCAGTGCCAAGGATTTCTTTTATTTTATCTGTAGCACATTTTCTTGAAGTGCCTAAAGCCTGAAGCTTAATCAAATCAAGCCAGTATTCCTTTAAGGGGTCATATTCAGTATCAACTGCATCAAGCTCTGTGCCGCAAGTAACAACGTAAGCTACCGCTCTTTCTATGTTTTTAAGATTATTATTAAGTACGACGCTGTCATTACAAGGAATGCCTGCAATAGCTGTTACTTTTTCTTCGGAATGGGTTATATCAACCAATTTGAGAATAGCCTTGGGACTTGCAAGCTTTTCTGCTTTTTCGGCAAACTCAGCAATTTCAGCCACAAGCTCATCATCTTCCTCAGCAGCGCAGGTTTTTACTATAGAATATAAATCAACTTTAAAAGGGATGTCCTTTAATATAATTTTTCCGTTTTCCATATTAGCTCCTATTTTATTCAAAGTATTTTTCAAAATTCTCTTTATTGTAAACGAAAGCGCCAAGGTAAGTAACTGTGTTGGGACCGTTGTTGTATTTTACACCTGCCTGATTTGCAAGCTCGCTGACGAATATTCCGTAAGCTTCCAGGGAACCCATGGCTCTTTTAGGGAAGCGGCAGGGAGCATTTGGGTAAGTACATTCCTTACAAAGGTCACAGCCTTCGTTACTTAGCATAAAATAATTACTCATATATTCCTGAATCTTTTCTTTTAAAGCGCGGCAGGAAACTCTGAATTTCTGCTGACCTTCCTGCATACCTTCAAAATCAAAGCTGTCTTCAAGTTCGTACTTACCTGTTAAAACCATAAAGCTATTATACTTCTGCACCTTTTCGCGGCATTCGGGAATAGTACCCACAGCAGGAGGGCAAGCCCAGGTTTTACCATACATACGGCAGGTGTTAACTTCACACATCTTTCTTATTTCATCGCGGAATTTGATTTCCATAGGGTCAACTACACCAAACTGATAAAAGCCGCAATCTTTTAAAAGCTTTTCAAAATTTTCCATATTGATACGCACTCCTTTTACTTAGAGTTATTAAATTCAGTATATCACAAAAATAGGAGTTTGAAAATAAGAATATTAATATAAGTCTTTCACTTACAGCTAATCTTTAAATTCATTCTATAATTATATCAATATAGTCTATAGTACCTGACCCCTTGAAAAATAAAGTTAAGGGGCTTTTAGTTTCAATTCCGCATGTTTCAAAAGAAACAGGAATATCAGGGGTGAGGTTTCTGTTGGTTTCCCTTAAACAATCATAAATTATTAAAGGGTCAATTTTATGTGCTTCTGATTCTTTAGCACCGTTAACCGATAACTTCGGTAAATCATCACCTTTGAAGTTGATTATAATTTTTACTTTATTGTTTGCTTCAATTTTACCCACTTCAAGATCAAAACTATATTCGCCGTCAAAACTAAAAGGGAGAGGGTTATAGGGAGTGAAACTGCCCGAAGAAATATCCTGATAAGTTACAGTAAAATTACGTGTACCTGATAGTACGTTTTCGGGAGTAAAATTCCATATAGCTTTGTTACGGTCATTAACATCAAAATAATTGCTTAAATATATACCGTTTGCACCTTGCGCATAAAAAGCTGCCGAGTATGCTTTTGCCTGATTTATAGTTGTAAATGAACCGTGAAGATTCAAAGTTTCAAGTCCGAATATTATACCAATATCTTCACCGCAAATTTCTCGCCATTCCTTTATGGGGATAGCACTGTCAGCACATTCCCATCTGGGACCGGGACTTATGGCATCAATGAGCTTTTTTTCACACATTGTTTTTATATCAAAACCAAATTCCATTGAATCCTTCGGCGATCGGTTTGTACGAATCAACAGCCTGATCTTGTGTTTATGGAGTTTTTCTGCTTCAGAAATTATTGCTTTTATGTTTCTTATAAATTCCGTCATTATCTTGTGACAATCCGGATTTGATTTATAGTCAAAACAATAAATTTCACGCAAAAAGTCTAAATCGAGTCCGTAAATATCGTATTTATTGAGAATTTCTTCTATATAACTGAGGAGTGAATCAGTGTATTCCTTATTGCTGAAATCCGGGTTATTCCTGAAATAACCGTACTGCTCACCTATTACTTTACCTAAGGCAAGAGCTCTGTGAAATTCATCGGATTGCATTAAGCCAAGACCATCGATAAGATAATGTGAATCATTCATTCTGAGAGTAAGCCAGGGTCTGATACCCATAGAATTAACTTTATTAATAAATACCTGAGCAAAATCAATGTTATATTTATAGTGAGCCCTGTATAAAGGCTCGATTACAGGATAATAAGGGCCATTTTTATAATGTTCACAAATATCTATTCTGTTTCCTAAAAAAGTAAACTTATTGGTAGGTATAAAGGATGATTGCGAATAAACATTTAACGAATAATCGGTAATCTTGCTTCCTTTGAAGTTTGATAAATAATCTTCAAAAGCTTTGATCATTTCCTCTTTTGAATTTCCGTTTTTAATAATAAATACCCAGTCAGCGTCACGGGCAAGAAAAATCGAATTATTAAACCATTTTTGAATTTCCATAGTTTTCCTCCTATTTCTCTTCTAACATCAGTATAGCTTGATCAAATTGTATTGTAAATATATTTGTTGACAAATTTATAAAAATTTAATATGATTAGTTAAAAGGCGGAGGGTTTGATTATGATAAAGAATTTCTTTAAAAGAATAAATTTACCTGAGAATACCGAAATAGAACATACACCTGAATTTTTAAGTCTGATTGTAAATAAATGCGTTACCAATATAGCTTATGAAAACTTGGATATTCTTGAGGATAAACCTATTTCTCTTGAATTTAAGGATATGTATGAAAAGATAGTGTTAAAGGGTAAGGGTGGCTATTGCTTTGAGTTAAACGGCCTTTTGACTCATATTTTAAGAGAAATGGAATTTACCGTCTCTGACCGTTTTGCCCGTTATTTAAGGGGAGAAAAGGAAATACCGATGCGCAGGCACAGGGTCTCTGTAGTCAAACTCTGTACCGGCAATTATATGTGCGACATAGGTGTTGGTGAAATTGCGCCCAGAGAAGCATTAAAAATAGAAGAGGGTTTAATTCAGAATATTCAGGGCGAAACTTATAAATTTGAAAAAAGCGATGTGCACGGATGGGTGCTTTACGATTTATATAAGGGTCAGTGGCGTGAATATATAGCTTTTACTGAGGAAGACCAGTACGACGTGGACTTTATACAGCCTTCATTTTTCTGCGAAAAACATCCTTCCTCACCTTTTAACAAGGCTCCTATGCTTGCAATAAAAACCGAAAAGGGCAGAAAAACAATTGACGGTAAGATTTATAAGGAATTTGAAGGAACCAAACTTGCTCATATTGAGGAGAATATCACCGAGGAAAGATATAGAGAGCTTTTAAAAACAGCTTTCAAGCTTAATGTATAAAGAAAAAAGACCGATTATCAGTCGGTCTTTAATTATTTTATATAACTTTTTTGTGTATTACCTTTGTTCTGCCATTTCTTATTTCATCAATAAGCTCTTCCACGGTACTTATTTCTTTTTCACATTCTACACCGCTTACATAGGGTATGTCTGTAAAGTGAATGTCAGTACCGCCCGTTACGGTTTTATTAAATGCTTCAGCATACCAGCGGGCTTTTGCGTTAGTGTCGTCACTTACACCCATATTCATAATTTCAACGGCGTCTTCTTTTTGGGGGAAAAGTTGAATGTGGCTTATCCAATCCTCCTCAAGGAAGGGGTGAGCGTGAATTATATAGCCGCCAGCCTTGTGAATTGCGTCAAAAAGCTCGTTTGTACTTTTATTAAATGTTTCTTCGTTAGCTTTCAGCCAATCTCTTGTAAGTCCGAGTATAACAAAATCATTACCCATTATTTTGTGCATATCATGGGTGCCGAATTTTAATATGGAATACTCTATGCCGAAAAACACCTTTATATCTTTACCCTCAGCGTACTTAAGGCATTCCTCATATCCTGTAAAATAGTGGTCAACTCTATCTTCCCAGGAGTAATTATCGGGAACCGTTGTGCTTCCCGTGAAATGATTAGTAACACTGAAACCGCTGTAACCCTGCTTTATATAAAAATCAACCATATCCTTGGCAGGAAGTCTGCTGCAAACGCTGCCTTCTTTATTATGGCAGTGAAGGTCAAATAAATATCCCATAAAATCACCCGTCCTTAATTTTTATTAATTATAGCAAATAAAAAGTAAAAAAGCAACAAAAAGGGAGCAGGCAGTGCTGCTCCCGATTTAGAAAATCAATTCAAATAAAATACCGCAAACAACGCTTATTGCATAAATTCCGGCAGTGATAATAAGGTTCTTTTTTAAGTTCCTGTTTGTTTTAAAAAGAATAACAAGTCCTAAACCTGAGCAGGCAAGCAGACCTGCAAACATTGAACCGAAGGAAAGTACGCCTTCAAGGTAAAGTGTGGTAATAGCTACGGACACGGCACAGTTAGGCACCATACCGATAAGTGATACAATAAAAATACTTAAAATCGGGTAGCCTGCGCACATTTCTACAAGCTTTTCCATACCGAGCCACTCAGAAAGGAAGTTGATGGCAAATAAAATCAAAACTATAAAAAGTCCCGTCTTTAAGGTGTGGGTTAAAGCTGATTTAAGTATACTTCCATCTTCACAATGACAATTATCCTGTTCGCATAAATCGTGAATGTGTAAACCTTTCTGATTTCCGCGGTAAAGCTTTCTTACGAACAAATCCACCAAAAGTCCTGCGATAATTCCTATAATAACCTTAGAAACTAAAATAAATATAATATCACTTATTTTTGCTTGTCCGGAAATGAGTATGGGAAGCATTTCATCGGAGGTTGAAAGGAATACAGCTACCATAGTACCTACGGTTATAACACCGCCTGAGTAAAGGTTGGCAGCAGCAGCGGAAAAACCGCATTGGGGTACTGCACCAAGTAAACCGCCTATAAAAGGTCCTTTTTTACCCGTCTTTTTTAAAATATTGATAGTTTTTTCCTGAGCTCTTGTTTCAAGGTATTCCATACAAAGGTAAGTAAGAAACAGAAAAGGAATCAGGGTTAAAGCATCCTCAAGGGTATGTTTCAAAGCATGTAAAAGTGCGTGTAAATCCATATTAATTCTCCAATTTTATAAGTTAGCTAAAACTAACTTATTTTACTGCAAAAATATGAATAATTCAAGTGTTTTTAAAAGAAAAAGTTACCAAAAATTATTTAGGTAAAAAGCCTTAATCTGTAAAGCAATGTGACATAAAAAACTTGTTTTAGATAAAAAGCTGTGCTATAATTTTTATAATTACGAAAGAAAAGGAAAAATTAATATGACAAGAATTGATATTTTTTCAGGTTTTTTAGGTGCCGGTAAAACTACACTTATAAAGAAGCTTATAAACGAAGCATATAAAGGTGAGAAGTTAGTTCTTATCGAAAATGAATTCGGTGAAATCGGTGTTGATGCAGGATTTCTTACAGATGCAGGCATTAATATTACCGAGATGAATTCAGGCTGTATTTGCTGTTCTTTGGTCGGTGATTTCAGTGAGGCTTTGAAAAAGGTTATTGATGAATTTAAACCCGACAGAATTTTAATCGAGCCTTCAGGTGTAGGTAAGCTTTCCGATGTTATAAATGCTGTAAAAAACAGTGCAGAGGGCGCTGAGCTTACAGCCGCAGTAACCGTAGTTGACGCAAAGAAATGCAAAATGTATATGAAGAATTTCGGCGAATTCTTTAATAATCAGGTAGAAAACGCTACCACAGTTATCTTAAGCCACACAAAGGGTCTTGATGAGAAAAAGCTTAATACAGCTACAGAGCTTGTACGCGAGCATAATGAAAATGCAAGCCTTATCACAACCGATTGGGATGAAATAAGCGGTGCTGATATTTTAAAGGTTATTGATGGCACGGACACTCTTACAAAGGAGCTTTTAAAGCTGCAGGAAGAAGCAGTATGTCCTGAGTGCGGTCATCACCACGGTCACCACCATCACGACCACGATGAAGAGTGCTGCTGTGGCCATGAACACCACGGTCACCACCACCATGATCACGATGAGGAGTGCTGCTGCGGTCACGAACACCACGAGCATCACCATCACGACCACGATGAAGAGTGCTGCTGTGGCCATGAACACCACGGTCACCACCAC
>JAGBID010000152.1 GCA_017935165.1 Clostridia bacterium | reverse complement strand
TGCGGCATAAAACACCTTGAAGCCTTCCTCTTTAAGCTGATAATAAATATCATTAGCTATGGCACTGTCCTTAGTTCTTTTGCCGTTATCATCTGTTTCCTTATAACATATAAATACGTCGTAGGGTTTTTCTTTTTCAGAAATTACAAGAGCATCCTTCTGAATTCTATCGATTTCTCTGGCTTCTCTTTCATATATAGCCTTCTGGTTACTGTCAGCAAGCTTTATAACTGTCTTATAATCATCATCTGCAATAATAGATTCGTATGATATTCTGTGACAAGTAGGTACTCTCTTTTTCGTTTTAGGATCCTCAACGTATTCTATACCGTAACGGCACAGGATGAGACCCCAGTATGCTTCAGCATCCTTATCGTCTTCCTGAATTATCTTTTCATAAAGCCTTTCAGCTTTATCGAATTCACTTCTCATTCGCTGAACGTTAGCTCTGTCAAAAAGGCTATGCAAACTTTCCTCTCTTGTTTTTGACACAGTCTGCTCTGTACCGCAATAATCACAAACACCTACACCGGCGCGACTGTCAGTAATAACTACAGAGCCGCCGCACATTTTACACTTATATACTCCCATTATTTACCCTCCATATTTCGACATTGTGTTTATTCCATTATACACAACCTCCGGTTGTTTTGCAATAACTAATTTATAGTGTTTTCTTTAACCACTATTAGTTGTTAAAATGTTTGTGGAGGTGATTTTTATTCTTACAAAATTAAAAGAACTTCGTAAAAGTATAGGTATTTCTCAAAAAACTTTAGCAGAGGCTATAGGTGTAAGTCAGCAATCCATTAATAAATATGAAAATCATAACATTGAACCGGACATAACAACTTTAATGCGTATAGCCAAGTATTTTAACACTTCTGTCGATTATATTATTGGAAACAGCAACGAGAATTCCGTACCTCTTTTAAATATTACAGATGAAGAGTCAAAAATTATCTGCACATACAGAACACTTGATAATCGTAAAAAGAACAGCATTTTAGAAATACTGAATATCTATTCGTCAAATAAGTAAAAACCAAGCCCGGAAGCTTGGTTTTCTTTTTACGGCTTATTTATTTGTTTTCCTGTGCCTTGTTTACATATTTCTAAGTATCTCGGCTTTTTTGTTTTCGTAGTCAGTTTCGGTGATAAGGCCGCTGTCAAACATCATTTTAAGCTTCATAAGTCTTGATAAAGTTGGGTCTATATTATTCATCATATTGCTTACAGAGGTCTGAAGTCGGCTATAGCTTTCGTCCCTTTTGCGGAGAATCTCACTTTCCGAAGGCTTTTTGTAATTTTTAAGCTCCTGATACTTAATATATAAAGGATCTGTTACGGGCATTTTCACCGCTGTAACGTTAAACTCAGTTAATCTGACACCGAAAAGCTCTGCTTCATCTCTCAGTTTACCTGTGATTTCTCTGTTTAAAAGCTCCGCGCTGCTTTCGGCACCGTATTTATCAAGGGCGGCGCTTATATATTTTCTAAACTTAGCCCAGATAAATTCCTTAAGCTTGCCGTTTATTTCAGCTTCGCCCATACTTTCGGTTATAACGAAGGGAGTGTTTTTCACAAACAGCTCCTTATTTATTATAAAGGCATTATAATCAACCTCAACGTAAGCCTTTAAAGCTATGCTCATACCTAAATCACGTATTCCGAATTTAACAAGCTCAAAATATTTCATAAAAAGCTCCTTTTTATTTAAGTACCTTTATTATACCGCAAAAAGAGAAAAAGGCAATAAAAAATCCCGAGCCTTTCGGTTCGGGATAATTTATTACACTAAGATGAAATTACTTAACTTCAACTTCTGCGCCAGCTTCTGTGAGCTTTGTCTTGAGAGCTTCAGCATCATCAGCAGAGATAGCTTCCTTGATTGTCTTGGGAGCGTTGTCAACAACTTCCTTAGCTTCCTTAAGACCGAGACCCATGATCTCCTTAACTACCTTGATAACAGCGATCTTGTTAGCGCCTGCAGCCTTGAGAACTACGTCGAACTCTGTCTTCTCTTCCTCAACGGGAGCAGCTGCAGCAGCACCAGCTACCATAACGGGAGCAGCAGCGGAAACACCGAACTCCTCTTCGATTGCCTTAACTAAATCATTAAGCTCAAGAACTGTCATAGCCTTGATTTCTTCAATAAACTTTGCGATATCAGCCATTGTAATATCCTCCTAAAATTTGTTTTTTCTTTTTAAAAAGTAATTACCAAGCAGCGAAATTAAGCTGTTTCCTTGGATTTAACGATCTCACTAAGCGCAATAGCCAAGCCACGGGGACCGGAAACGAGAACGCTGAGGAGCATCTGAATAAGACCTTCCTTGCTGGGGAGATCTGCAATAGCAGCAACTTCTGCTGCAGAGAGAACTTTGCCGTCTAAATAACCGGACTTAATTGTGAAAGTGCCGTTGGAATCTTTAGCGAACTTGTTGAGAATTCTTGCGGGAGCGATAGGATCAGTTGTGGAAACAGCAAGAGCTGTTGTGCCCTCTAAAACCTCACTCATACCCTCGAGGTCAGAACCCTTTATAGCAAGCTTAAGAAGATTGTTCTTAACAACGCTGTATTCAACACCGGCTTCACGGAGTTCCTTACGAAGCTTTGTGTCATCAGCTGCTGTGATACCCTTGTAGTCTACAACAACACCGGACTGGCTGCCTTCAACCTTAGCCTTAAGGTCAGCAACAATAACTTTCTTTGCTTCTAAAACACTATTACTCGGCAAATCATTCACCTCACCTTTCATGTAATAAATAAAACCAAACGCCTTTCCCGCGCACGACGAGAAAGGCGTAAAAATCCAATAAATAAGATCTTAATTGCTTCCTCGGCAGGCGGGCTTGGCCCTTATGCATTCGCACCTGCTGTCTTTGGTAAACAGCTTAAATATTATAACACTTTAATATCCGTTTGTCAAGATATACTTATAAATAACTTAAATTATTTATGCGCCAACCTTGTTGGGGTTGATCTTAACGCCGGGGCCCATTGTTGCGGAAACAACGCAGGATCTTACGTACTGACCCTTAGCAGCAGCGGGCTTAGCCTTAACAATAGCACCCATAAGAACGTCGAGGTTCTCCTGGAGCTTCTGAACGCCGAAGCTTACCTTGCCGATGGGGCAGTGGATGATGTTTGTCTTATCAAGACGATACTCGATCTTACCAGCCTTAGCTTCTCTGATTGCTCTTGCAATGTCAGGGGAAACTGTACCGGCCTTGGGGTTAGGCATAAGACCACGGGGACCGAGGATCTTACCGAGACGGCCAACCTGACCCATCATATCGGGTGTTGTGATGAGAACGTCAAAATCCATCCAGCCTTCAGACTGAATCTTCTGGATCATATCTGCACCGCCTACAAACTCTGCACCTGCAGCCTTTGCATCTTCGATCTTCTCATCTTTGCAGATAGCGAGAACGCGTACAGTTTTACCTGTACCGTTGGGAAGGACGATAGCGCCACGAACCTGCTGGTCAGCATGACGACCGTCAACGCCGAGCTTTACATGAAGCTCAACTGTTTCATCAAACTTTGCTGTGCCTGTTTTTACACAAATGTCGAGAGCCTCATCAACATCATAGAGCTTTGCTTTGTCTATGAGCTTAGCGCTGTCAACATATTTCTTACCATGTTTCATTAAAAATTTCCTCCTAGAGTGGTAAATATCGGATGTTTTCCTCCCACCCGGGTAATTAGTCTACTACTGTGATACCCATACTTCTTGCTGTACCTTCGATCATGCTCATAGCAGTCTCGATGCAGCTAGCGTTGAGGTCAGGCATCTTCTGTTCAGCGATCTTCTTAACCTGCTCGCGGGTAATCTTTGCAACTTTTGTCTTGTTCGGTACACCTGAACCGCTCTCAATGCCGCAAGCCTTCTTAATAAGAACTGCTGCAGGGGGAGTCTTTGTTACAAATGTAAAGGAACGATCGGAATAAACTGTGATGATAACAGGAATGATAAGGCCGATATCAGCCTTTGTGCGCTCGTTGAATTCCTTTGTGAACGCCATAATGTTTACACCGTGCTGACCGAGAGCCGGACCAACAGGTGGTGCCGGGGTAGCTTTACCGGCAGGTATCTGGAGCTTTATAAAGCCCGTAACCTTCTGAGCCATTTGTTTGCACCTCCAAAATTCGTGGTTGATGGCGGGAATACTCTGAAATTTTTAGTACCCCTCCCACAGGGGCGTTGCCCCTCATAAAAAGCGGCATTACCGCTGATTACCTGAATTAACTGTTAATCAGTTACCAGTTCTACCTGACTGAGCTCAAGCTCAACAGGAGTTTCACGTCCGAACATCGAAACGATAACTGTGACACGGTTGTTACCGGCATCAATAGCATCAACTGTTCCGATAAAGCCCTCAAAGGGACCATCGGTAATGTGGACAGAATCACCGACTGTGAATGAAACCTCGATGTTTTTGGTTTCGACGCCGAGTTTTGCGACCTCTTCATCGGTTAAAGGAATCGGATCTGTTGTAGTGCCTACGAAGCCTGTACAGCCGCGGATATTTCTTACCGCGTACCAGGATTCATCGGTAACTATCATCTTAACAATAACATAACCGGGGAAAATCTTTCTCTCTACTTCTTTACGTTTACCGTCCTCACGGATTTCGGTAACTGTTTCAGTAGGTACTCTGATTTCCTTGATAAGGTCCTGAAGCTGGCGATTTTCAACCACTTTCTCAAGGTTTGAGGCTACTTTGTTTTCATAGCCAGAATAGGTATGAACAACATACCACTTTGCTTCATCCGCCATACTTATTTAACCTCTGCTTCCTAAAGTAATGAATTCTGCCGCGAATTACACAGCAACATCCATAACAAGGTTCAGAAGCTGCATAAATACGGTGTCAAGGCCGAAAACAAACAAGCCAATAGCGATAACCGCTGCAAGAACCACTCCCATATTCTTGAATGTAGCCTTGGGAGTAGGCCAAACGATCTTCTTGAGTTCGCCCTTACAGTCGCGCAGGAACTTTGCTATCTTCTTAAAGAAAGCAACAAATGCGTTTGTTTTTTTTGCTTCAGACATTTTCAATTCCTCCGCAATTACTTTGTTTCTCTGTGAAGAGTGTGCTTCTTGCAGAATCTGCAGTACTTGTTCATCTCAAGTCTGTCGGGATCGTTCTTCTTGTTTTTCTTTGTGTTGTAGTTGCGCTGTTTGCACTCTGTGCAAGCCAATACGATTTTTACTCTCATAACGGCACCTCCCGATTTACGGAAAAAATTTGGGGTTTTACCCAGCCTCCCTCAAAAAATGGACACAAAAAAAGAACCTCTTTTCTGAGGTAGAGCTATTATAACACAAACTCTTCCAAAAAGTCAATAGAGATTCTTTATTTTTTATTAATTTTTAGGGTAAAATATTACTTGTTTTTGGGAGCTTCGAGGGCATTTGCCACAACCTTGGGTGACTTCTTTACCTTTTCGGGCTTGATGTTCTTGCCGATAAGCTTTCTTGAATGCTTATAAACCTTCTTAAGCTCGTCGCCGAAATTCTCAGTTAAAACCTTTATTGCGTTGCCGTCACCTATATTATTTAAAACGCCTGCAGTAACAAGGCTTCTTGTATCAACGTCGCCGTCCTTATACATATAGCTTAAAAGCTCAGCAGTTTTCTTAAGTGTTTCAGCATCCTCACACTTTTCTATCATAGGAGCAATTACGTTTCTGCAAACAGTAGCAAATCTTATCTGACCGAAAACAATTCTCTCCTCGTTCATTGTATCCTTGAACTCAGGGTAAATATTTGCGAGGCGGTTAAAGAAGAATAAGGGGTCGATGTTGCTTTCATCCTCACCGTTTTTCTTTCTCTTCTTTGTATTCTGAACAAAAGCTATGTTCTGAGGACCTCTTACAACGTCTAAGAAGTCATTGGCAATAGACTCATAGTCCTCACGGATAGCTGTTTTCTCGTCATAATACCACTGGGAAAGCTGACGCCATGTACCGGGCTCGCCCTTGGAATTAACGTTTGTGGACTGAAGTACAAAGCTCTTCTTATCCTTATAGAAGCAGATGCTGTAAGCAACGGCATCTGTTCTGTACATCACGGCAGGACCTTTTTCGTCCTCATAATCATAAGGCTCTGAGAAACCCTGCTTTTTAAGCTCACCGTAAAGCTCATCTCTTATATAGTTAAATGCTGTTATATCCACGGTAAAATCCTCCGAAATAAATTCATTATTACTGCTGCTTTATATAAAGGCAGAATTAGATTTATAAATTATACCACAAATAAAAGCCTTTGTCCATAGATTAAATAAGCTGTATTTCAAAGGAATTGTGAATATTTATAAATATTTTGCTATTTTTACAGTACCTTTGGAAAGCTTTGCCTTACTCTGCTTTTCTATAGCGAGGGATCTTTCGTGATATGGGCCTATTTCGTTCACTTTGAAATTTTCCCTAATAAACGCCTCTTTATCGGCAAGTTCATCTGCAAGAGTATTGGAAACGGTAATTATAAGCTCGTTTTCCTTTTTAAACAAACCTGAAGATACGTTACAGTACATAGGGTTCATACCGAAATAAGCGCAGAGCACACCGTTTACTGCAATATTGACAGTTGAAGCAAAGCCTTCAAGCTCAAGCCTTATTTTCCCTGAATCTGTTATTTCCTCATTCAAAATAAGCTTTGCTTTGTAAGTAACGTCGCCTGAGAAAACTCCTTCGGTTTCCTTTTCACTTACTTCGGTTTTAATTATACCGTCCTTGGTGATTTCGAATTTTTCTGCCTTAACAAACTCAAAACCCTCTATTTCAGCTATATATTCAAGCTTGAGTTCTTTTTCGGTCTCGTAATTTTCGCCTACAATAAAAGCCGCAGCCTCACCGCAAAGGAGCTTAACTTCTATTTTTTCTCTTTTATATGCTTCACCTGTAGTTAAATCAAGCTCGGTGACTCTCCCTGCTGCGTTTACAACTTCACATAAGGGTGATTCGCCTTCGTTAAAGAAGAAATAAATTTTCTTATCGCCTAAATCTCTTACAAGATATCTTAAATTTTCGTTTTCTACATTAATATAAGCTTCGGGAACAGAAATATAAGCCTTTATTTTCTCTTTTACTTCTTTTGGCATAAACTTACACTCAGGCACTATTATATGCTTATATAAAGCATCCCCCAGCTTTAAGCCATACGGAGTAGCTTCCGCTTTTAAAATACCCGCATCGTCAATTAAATCGAAACTTACGCCTTTTCTTTCAAGGCTTTCGCCAAGATTTTTATAATTTTCATAAATAGCCTTTTCTTCCGCCATAATATCGGCAAAAGGAACGTAAAGAGCGTTATCCTCCACTCTTTCGCCAAGACTTAAAAGATATGAAATTCTTTTGAAACAATCACTCAGTACTTTTGTATTCTTATATCCTGGTTTTTGGGGTGAAAAGACAGGTCTTTCCACTAAATTGTAAAAACCATCCTTAGCATAGGAAATATCCATTAAATTAAATAAATTGATACCTCTTACCGCCTGATAATTAAGTATGTACCTTATTTCGTCGAATGTGAGACCTTCGCCGTAAACGCCAAGGCTTTCGGTAAGGGCAAATCTATTACCGCTTTGTTTAGCAGCAGATGAAGCTATGCGGGGGTAAAAAGCTTCGCCCTCATCCATAATTTTTCTGCCGCCGTAAGGCACTTTTATCTGATTCCAGATAACATCAATACCCGGCACATCCATATTTCTTAAAGCTTCAATGGAGCTGAAATAACCGGAGGTTCTTGAATAATCCGCAAGATGGTCGCCGTTTAAATGTCCGCCGAAAGATATATTTTTACTATGGCAGAAATCCCTTAACTTTATAAAGAAATTTTCGTTGAAAATTTTACCCATCAAGCGATAATAACTGATTATAATTTTCTTTTCTTCATCTGTTTTTTCAATATCGGAATCAAATATATAGAGATAATTTTTTAAATCATAGCCGTATTCCTTCTCAAATTCGCTTAAAATCTCCTGCGAAAGGGTTACGCTATGCACCGCAGGCTCATCGGTAAAGAAAACTATATCTTTAGTAAATTTATCACCGATGGCTTTATAATATTTTTCATAGGTGTTATTTATAAAAGTTTCAGTTACCTTTTTATCGGAAAGATTAACATAATTAGGTAAAGCAGGAAGCTTTAAAAGATAATATTCCTTTACTTCGGCTTTATTTTTTAAAAATTCGCCTTCGGTTACTTTCTTTTTACCTATAAAAGCCGCCAAAACATCGGCTGAAGGGATATATTTCTCGTTTTCATTAATAATTACACTTCTGCGATTAAGTTTCTTCGGAGGGGCATCGCTATATTCTTCATTCGTTTTACCGCAGGCTCCGCCTGAAGGCCAACCGCCTTCGTCGTAAAGCCACATATGTATGCCATTCTCTTCTGCAGTTTCGAAAGCAAATCTTACAAGCTCGAAATATTCATCGCTTAAATATTCGGGTTTAAGCTCCGTGCTCATTGAATCGGGGCGGAAATTTTCAGGCTCAGGCAGAATATAAACACCCTCTATTCCGCCTTCTTTAAAAGAAGCTATCTGCTCTTTTATTCCCTCTTTGGTTATAGGAGC
This sequence comes from Clostridia bacterium, assembly GCA_017935165.1. Taxonomy (GTDB): domain Bacteria; phylum Bacillota; class Clostridia; order Oscillospirales; family Acutalibacteraceae; genus SIG603. Next base: position 4,089 of record JAGBID010000152.1, on the reverse strand, counting down.
ATTCCACACCCAGCTGTACATCAAATTATGCTTTTTATGAGGATTTTTAAATTCACTTAATGAAAATTTATTCGTTGCCATAATTATCTCCAATTAGAGGTGTGTGTTTCTTATAAAATACTCTGTATGCCAGCCGCCTTCAAACTCCTCACGTCTCCACGCCTTCTTACCTAAAAGCTCCACAAGAGGGATAAACTTAGTAGTAAAGCTACCTTCCTTTTCGTCAAGCTCTATAACTCTGCCGCCACGTAAATCATCGTGGGCAGACATATCAAATCCTATGCAGCCATCATAAGCCAAGGTAATGCCGCAGTAAGTGCCCTGGTAAGTGTTAAGGTGCTCGTGACCGCAGAAAATACCCTTGACGTCGCCACGCTCCAGACAGGCATAGAAAAGTCCTGAGTTAAGCTCACTGCAGGCAGGACTTTCACGCTTGGAGCCTATCATATTCGTTTCCTCGGGGTTGCGGTAAATAAGGTTGTGCTCCAAAATAGGATTATGCATACACATAATGGCAGGTGTTTTTCTGCCTTCCTTAATTTCTGCATTCAGGGAAGTGTTATAGTACCACATAACCTGAGAAAATAAAGGCATTGACTGACCCTTACCCATACCGAAGGGGAAGGGCAGAATGGCGTTATCCTCTTTACCTTCAACGCCGAAAAGCTTTAATTCATCCTTAAGCTCGCGGTTTGAGTCCATGCAGAAAATATTGTAAGCTACCTTATTTTCATCTGTGCCTGAATAAACGGGAATAAGATAATTTCCCACTCCGTAAAGATTTTCGGGTCCTGCCTTGGAAACACAGGTGTCAAAGCTTTCGTATACAGGCTCCATTTCAGCCTTTGTAAGCTTACATTCAGCGTCGTGATTGCCGTAAACGTGTGCCCAGGGAAGTCCCCTTGTTAATATGGGAGATAAAACCTCCTTCATATCGTCATATAATAATTTAAGGTTTTCCTCCATATTATCACTCATATTTTCAAAATTACCGAAGCATTGGTCACCGCCCAGCATAACGAAATCCGGCTTTACTTCATCCAGAAGAGCCTCCATACCCATAAGCATTTTATCCCTGTAATAAGCTCTGCCTATTCCGTGGAAATTGCCGCTTGAGTGCATATCTGATATCATCAATATTTTAAACTTGCCGTCCTTATTAAAGCTTAATTTTTTAACTTCCTTCTGATACATTACCTTAAACCCCTTTCGGAACTTTTATTGAAATCATTTTAGCACGGCACAAAAGAAAAGTCCATAAGTCCTGTAAATTATCCTTTACATAAATTTGCCGGGGGAATATAATATAGAAGAAAGGCAGGTACATACAATGACTAAACTTTTACTTAAATTATTCATAAAAAATGACATAAACAGTCCCGAAGGAAGGAGTAAGGCAGGCTCGCTTTCAGGTATTGTGGGTATTATTTCCAATATAATTCTCTTTGCCGCCAAAATAGTAATCGGTACACTTTCAGGCTCCGTGTCAATTACTGCGGACGCTGTAAACAACTTAACCGATGCCAGCAGCTCCATTGTTACCTTGATAGGCTTTAAATTAAGCGAGAAGCCTGCTGATGAAAACCACCCCTACGGTCACGCAAGATTTGAGTACCTTTCAGGTCTTGCTATATCCGCCATGATTGCCATAATCGGCTTCGAGCTTTTAAAATCCTCATTCTTAAAGGTCTTATACCCCGAAAGTACCGCCTTTACCATCCCAATGGCTATAGTACTTTTGCTCTCTGTGGGAATTAAGCTGTGGCTTTCACTCTTTAACGGCAGCTTAGGTAATAAAATAAATTCCTCTGCATTGCTTGCAACTGCCGCCGACAGCCGCAACGACGCTATTTCCACCACCGCTGTGCTTATTGCCGCTTTATTTGAGCTCTTTACAAAAATACAGATAGACGGTTACGTAGGTATCTTAGTAGCTTTATTCATTCTTTACTCAGCCTGGAGCTTAGCCAAGGACACCATAAGCCCCATTTTAGGCGAGGCTGCTTCCCCTGAGCTTCAGGAGGATATTTCCGCTCTTTTAAACGAATGTGAAATGGTGCTCAATTTTCATGACCTTATGGTGCACGATTACGGTCCCGGTCAGCGCTTTGCCAGCGTACACGTTGAAATGGATAAGCGCGAAGACCCCTTAGTCTGTCACGAACTTATTGATAATTTAGAAAGAAAAGCTCTTGATAAATTAAAGGTTCACCTGGTTATACACTATGACCCAGTAACAATTGATGACGAAGTCCTCAACGGATATAAAGCCGAGGTAATTTCCTTCCTTGAAAAATTCGACAGCCGACTTCATATACACGACTTCAGAATGGTGGAAAGTGACGGCCATACTAATATAATATTTGATGTAAGCTTCCCCGACGACTTAAAGGGCAAGGAAAAAGAAATAACAACAAAGCTTCAACTGAATATGGAAGAAAAGTATGGCAAAAAATTCTACGCGGTTATAACCTTTGACCCCGCAGCTTTCAATATTAAATAAGAAAGGGAATTTAATATGCCCATAAAACTGACGGATAAAAAATTCTACTCAGAGCTTTTGGACCTTGAATTTGAAGGTCTAAGCGAAATAAAAGAATGTATTAAGGCTGAAAATTACAAAGCCGCAAGGAAAGTTTTCGCTTCGTTTTTAAGGAATTATTTAAACCCGGAAACATTCTTCAGCAGTTTTAATGAGGGAAGCAAGGTAGAGCTTACAGATGAGCTTTTGGATAAAGCGGAAAAAGCTTGCCGCCACTCCTTTGATATTCTCAATACACCTTATGATTTTGGAAGTAATCCGATCGACTGGGACTTTAACCCCACCTATAATAATTTTGCCGAGTGGCCCTTTGTTTTAAACCGCCACTTTGAGCTTCTCACTTTGGCTAAAGCCTACAGGGCTACGAAAAATGAAAAGTACGCTTACGCCTGTGCCGAGCTGCTTTCAAGCTGGCTTGATAAGGCAGAGGCTCCGCCCGTGGGAACCTCCTGGGGTGCCACCAACACCTGGCGCACCCTTGAATGCGGCATAAGGCTTTCCGAGGTCTGGCCTGAAATCATATTCAGCCTTTATAATTCTGAAGCCTTTACCGACGACCTTTTGGTTGACATAATAAAATCCATATGGGAGCAGGGCAGACGCTCAAGGTTTGAGCACCGCGAAAAAGGCAACTGGCTTATATATGCTATGACGGGTGTTTGCTGTGCTGCGGTTATGTACCCCTTCTTAAAGGACAGCAAGGAGTGGCTTTCCTATTCCCTTGAAACCTTAAAGAGGGAGCTTAAAAGGCAGGTACACCCTGACGGCTTCCAGTTTGAGCTTACTACAGGTTACCAGCTGGACGTTGCTATTTGCTACATAAACGTTCTGAAGGTCTTAAAAGCATTCGGACACGGCTTTGATGAAAGCATAGCTGCCACGGTGGAAAAGCTCCTTGAAACTTACGTCTATTTAACAATGCCAAACGGCAAAGTTCCCGACATAAATGACGGCGCTTACTTCAGCACCAAGGAGATTTTAAGCCCGTATATGAATCTTTTCCCTGAAAATCAGCTTATCAGATGGGCTGTTACAGAGAGAAAAGAAGGAAAAGCCCCAAAGCTTTACCACATATTCAAAAACGCAGGTCTTGGCGTTACAAGAACGGGCTGGGGTGAAAAGGACACCTACGTATTCTTCGACGGCGGTGAGCTTGCCGCAGGCCACCAGCATGAGGATAAGCTTAATTTATTAATGTATGCTGACGGGAAAATGACCCTGACAGAAGGCGGCAACTACGCCTACGATACCTCCGATATGAGACTTTACGTCCGTTCCACAAAAGCACACAACACAGTTTTGGTGGATAATTTAAACCAGAACCGCGGCATCAGCTATAAATTCCCGGACACGGAAAAGATAAGCGACTTAAAAGGAAGCTTTACAGAAAGCGTAGACGTCCTTACTTCCTTCTATAACGACGGCTACGGCACCGAAGGTGAAAAGCTTGCCTTCCACGAAAGAAAGCTTTACTTTATTAAGAAAGAAAATGGTCTTAAGCCTTTCCTGATTGTAGCGGACCGACTTATAAGCCGTGACGAAAAGGA
>JAGBID010000151.1 GCA_017935165.1 Clostridia bacterium | reverse complement strand
TTTCAATTTTCTCTCTTCTCTTAAAATAACAACGCCACAGGCTTGGTGTAATCTTGCCTTACAGCAACGGACAACAGTAAATGTTGTCCCTACGAATGTCACTGTCCCCTCGCAGAAAACATTAATTGTGTCGCAGTGGTTAGTCCCCTTCCCCATGCGAGAAATCACTTCGTGATTACGTGCAACTTCGTTGCTACGAAGGTGGCGGTCGCAAATGCGTAGCATTGCGACGTCGATTTCGTAAGAAATCTGGCATCACTTATCACTTCTCATTCATCACTCGCCACAACGTGGCGCCATGGGGAGTCAAGAACACCACAGTTTATAATTTAACAAAAAGGCTGACCAAAAAAGGTCAGCCTAATTTATTAACTTAGAAGTTGCCGCCTGTTAAATCCTCGATGTAGAGGGACTTAACTGCGTTGGGGTCAGCGGGAGCTGCCTTAGCTGCAGCTGCGGGAGCCTCTGCCTTTACTTCCTCGGGAGCCTTGTCGCGTGCTTCGAAGAACTTTGTAGCAACCTGGGGGAATAAAGCGTAGGAAAGAACGTCCTCGGGCTTTTTAGCCTTGTCGCCAAGCTCAGCTGTTAATGTCTCAAGCTCGGGCTTAAGGAGGTCAGCAGGACGGCAAGTGATAACTGTGTCGTTACCAATGCACTTCTTTCTTACTTCCTCGTTTACTGTGCCGGGAAGGTTACCGTACTCGCCCTTAAGAAGACCCTTGGACTCCTTGGGAACTATCTTGTATCTTTCGCCGGAGAGGACGTTAAACACAGCCTGAGTACCAACGATCTGGCTTGTGGGTGTTACCAGGGGAGGGAAGCCGAAGTCTTCACGAACTCTGGGAATTTCAGCAAGAACGTCGTAGTACTTATCCTCGGCGTTAGCCTGCTTAAGCTGAGAAATAAGGTTAGAAAGCATACCGCCGGGTACCTGATAAAGAAGAGTATTTGTGTCAACCTTTAATACCTTGGGGTTGATATCAAGCTTGGCAGCTACGTTTCTGAAGTGAGCAGCAGCTTCACTAAGCTTTGTTAAGTCGAGGCCTGTGTCACGGCTTGTACCCTGAAGTGTAGCTACCATAGCCTCAGTAGCGGGCTGAGAAGTACCGTTAGCAAGAGGAGAAAGTGCACAGTCGATAATATCAACGCCTGCCTGAGCAGCCATAAGGTTAGTCATATCGCCTGTACCTGTTGTGTTATGTGTGTGAAGGTGAATCGGAATACTTACGTTAGCCTTTAACTTCTTAACAAGGCTGTATGCATCGTAAGGAAGAAGGAGGTTAGACATATCCTTGATACAGATAGTGTCAGCGCCCATCTTTTCAAGCTGCATAGCAAGCTTTACGAAGTAATCTTCATTATGAACGGGGCTTGTTGTGTAGCTGAAAGCAGCCTCAACCTTGCCGCCGTACTCCTTAACGAACTTCATGGCTGTTTCCATGTTTCTGGGGTCGTTAAGGGCGTCGAATATACGAACAACTGAAATACCGTTTTCGATGGACTTTTTGCAGAACTCAGCAACGATATCGTCAGCATAGTGGCGGTAACCTAAAAGGTTCTGACCACGAAGGAGCATCTGTAAGGGAGTTTTGGGCATTGCAGCTTTAAGTGCACGAAGTCTCTCCCAGGGATCTTCGTTTAAGAAACGCATACAAGAGTCGAATGTAGCGCCGCCCCAGCATTCAAGTGACCAATAACCCATGTTATCGAGGAGCTCACAAGCAGGAAGCATATCCTCAAGGCGCATACGTGTAGCAGCCTGAGACTGATGAGCGTCACGAAGAATGGTATCGGTAATTCTTAAGGGATTCTTAGCCATAATATATTTCCTTTCTGTCGTGTATCATTCATTAACCAAAGAGAGCGAGGAATACGCCTGCTGCAACAGCAGAACCGATAACACCTGCTACGTTGGGTCCCATAGCGTGCATAAGAAGGAAGTTCTTGGGGTTCTCCTTCTGGCCAACCATCTGGGATACACGAGCTGCCATAGGAACTGCGGAAACACCTGCAGAACCGATGAGGGGATTGATCTTGTTCTTTAAGAAGAGGTTCATAAACTTAGCAAGGAGAACACCGCCTGCACTGCCGAGAGCAAATGCGCATACGCCCATAACCATAATCTTGATTGTCTCGAGATTTAAGAAGTTAGCAGCTGTAGCTGTAGCACCAACGGAGATACCAAGGAAGATTGTTACGATGTTCATAAGCTCGTTCTGAGCTGTCTTGCAGATTCTGTCCACTACGCCGCTTTCCTTCATAAGGTTACCAATCATTAAGCAACCAACAAGGGGAGCTGCGGAAGGAAGCATAAGGGAAACGAAAATTGTAACAACAATGGGGAAAATGATCTTCTCTGTCTGAGAAACAGGACGAAGCTGCTTCATCTCGATCATTCTTTCCTTCTTTGTTGTTAAAGCCTTCATAATGGGAGGCTGGATAACGGGAACCAAAGCCATGTAGCTGTAAGCGGCAATAGCGATAGGTCCTAAAAGCTCGGGAGCCAGCATTGATGTAACGTAGATAGCTGTGGGGCCGTCAGCACCGCCGATGATACCGATAGAACCTGCCTGAGCCTCTGTAAAGCCCATAAGTCTGGAACCTACAAATGTTACGAAAATACCAAGCTGAGCAGCTGCACCTAAGAGAAGGCTCTTGGGGTTAGCAATAAGGGAGCTGAAGTCTGTCATAGCGCCAACGCCCATAAAGATAAGTGAAGGATAAATACCAAGCTTAACGCCTAAGTAGAGGTAGTCGATAAGGCCTGTGTTGTTAGCATCAGCGAATAAATCCCAGTGAACGTGACCCTCAGCGAAAAGCTCGGGGTGGTACATATTAGCACCGGGGAGGTTTGTTAAAAGCATACCGAAGGCAATAGGAAGAAGCAGAAGGGGTTCAAACTTCTTAACTATAGCTAAGTAAAGCAGGAAGCAGGAAATTGCAATCATTGCGTACTGTAAGGGGTCAGCAATTGCAAAACCTGTCTGCTGTAAAAAGTTGGTTATAGCATCCATAATTTTTCTCCTTTTATTATTTTATAATTGTAATCCGTTTTTTATGAGCGGATTTTAAGGTGCACTTTCACACCTTTCTGCCATCTTTCAATGGCACTCCTTTCCCTTCGCGGGAAGGCAGTATTCAGAAATTAACCAATAACACAAAGGAGATCGCCGCTGTTTACAGTAGCACCCTTAGCTACGGAAACAGAGGAAACAGTACCGTCGCAGGGAGCCATGATTTCGTTTTCCATCTTCATAGCTTCAAGGATCATAAGTACGTCACCGCTCTTAACAGCCTGGCCGTATGTTACGTTCACATCAAGGATGTTACCGGGCATGGGAGCGTTAACCTTCTCACCGCCTGCAGGAGCAGCAGCTACGGGAGCGGGTGCAGCTACGGGAGCAGGAGCAGCTACAGGAGCGGGTGCAGCAACAGGAGCAGCTACGGGAGCAGCGCCGCCAACAACTTCTTCAACAGTTACTTCGTACATTGTACCGTTAACGTTTACGTTATACTTTCTCATAATAAATTTCCTTTCTTGATTGCATCCGGTTTAATATAGGTACGGATAGCTACGTTTTAATTTTGATTATATTTTTTTGATAGAGTGGATCTTAATGTGAGCAACATCAGTACCCATATCCTCAGCTATAGCAGCACCGATAGCAGCAATAATTTTCTGCTTATCAACAGAGGATACTGCAGCAGGTGCAGCATTTACGGGGGTAGCAGGAGCAGCAGCAGGAGCTGCGGCAGGTGCAGCGGCTGTTTCAGGCTTCTTTGTGAATGCGTTTACAACATAACCTAAAACCTTAATAAGAACAATTAAAGCAATAAGGCAGATAAATACAACTGCTAAACCAAACACAACTACAAAACCAAGATTCATACCGTCAGTAGGCATACTCAATTCCTCCTTTCACTGTCAACAAAATTTTCAAATTTGATAATATCTCAATCAGAAAAATCTTCTGATGATATTAAAAGCTATTACTGCCAAAATACCGAGAATTAATACGATCATAGCAATACCGAGTATCGGTACTCCTTCTAAAACTCCCATAATAATCTCCTTTCAGCAGTATATTTGAGAGATAAAGCTTCAGTTCGCCATTTTTCCCTCATTTTATCAAATCCTCAAATATAATATCATAAACGGAGAAAATTTACAATCATAAATTCAAAATTTGTTAAAAATTTGCTTAGCAGATTTTGTAATTCCACCGACGATTCGTAATTTCGAAATAAGCTGATTATACATTATGACACAGTGATTTCTCGCATGGGGAAGGAGACCCACCTTTGCAACACAACACCTGAGTCTTCACGAATCTTTTAAATAAGCGCTTCACAAAAGAGAGAAAAAGGTGTAGAATAAATAAAAATTCAGGAGGTTTATAAATATGAAAAAGATTTTATCAATAATTTTAGCCCTTGCCCTGTGCTTATCCTTTGCCGCCTGCGGCAACAACACAGCAACCGACAGCACTGACGCAGGCAGTATAAGCGAAAACTCCTCAGCCTCTGTCAGTGAGGAAAGCTCCCTTGAGGCAGAAAGCAGTGAAGAAACAAGTGAGCTTACTTCCGATACCGACAGCGGCGTTTACGAGGTTACCGTGGATAACTGGCAGGACTATCTGGAATTCGGTTACGACGTAATGGTAGACTATGAGGACGATGGCGTTACCGTTGAGGATATCACCCTTTACCCCTCCATATTCGTTAAGGATGGCTACAAGATAGCAAAAGGAGACGAAAAGGTTGAGCTCGCTTTTGACGCCAAGTACGAATGGCGCTATGTTTTCATTAACAAAGAGGACTTCACTTACGAAATCGGCGGTATTTGTGAAGGTCACGACCCTTACAAAGACACAGTTTTGGATACTTTCCTTGGCTACCACGAGGAGTTTGACGACCCCGATTATCCCGAAGTTCATTCCAGCTGGCTTCAGGCACCGTTACAACAACTGCAGGCTACACCGAATATACAGGCGATATCCCCGTAGAGAAGCTGTTCCACTTCGGTGAAAAGGAAGAAGACGGCACAACTCTTTACAATATACCCGCCCAGATGGTACCCGTTATAACCTGCACGGAAGCTTCAGGCAAGGTTGCAAACAGATAAAATGCTATACTAATAAATAAACCTAAATAAGCCTGTACTTTTCGGTACGGGCTTAACTTTTACTCTTTTTAAAAAAGTGCAAACAATTAATTAATATAGTTTATATAAACTCGACTCAAAAAGAGGTATAATAGTTACAAATGAAACGAAGGGGTGTTACTATGACAAGAGAAGAAAGAATTTTACGCGCAAAGGAATGCTTGAAAGCATACAACGAGGTCTACTACAAGGATGGCGACTTCTACAAGGCAGACTTCTGGGACTACGCTGAAATTTTCGAGATGGTCCTTGACGCTTACGAAATAACAAAGGACGAAGAATATAAGGCTCAGCTTACCGAAATGCACAAATACGTTATGGAGCGCTACAAGGAAACCTGGGAGTATAACCCCTATAACGACGATATTATGTGGCTGACTATCGCTCACGCAAGGCTTTCCTTGCTGACGGGCGAAAAGAAATACGCCGAAATTGCTAAAAAGAATTTCGATTTAACCTACGAGCGCGCCTACGATAAGGAGCTTGGCGGCGGTCTTTACTGGCGAATTGAAAAGCGCGGCAAAAACGCCTGCATCACCTCCCCTGCCTCAATAGCCGCCAGCCTTTTATATAAGCTTTACGGTGACGAGGATTATTTAAACAAAGCTAAGGATCTGGCAGAATGGATGACAAAGACCTTAGTCCGTGAGGATGGCAAGGTATACGATAATATAGGCATTCACGGAAGAATTCAGGAAAAGACCTGGACCTATAACGAAGGCACCTACATCGGTGCCAACAC
>JAGBID010000150.1 GCA_017935165.1 Clostridia bacterium | reverse complement strand
CTTTTATATATCGTATTTACTTGCAAGCTGTGCAGGCGGAAGCCTTAAAAGCCTTATAAGGGGTATAAATGTAACCAAAATATGGAATAAGCTTATAAGTACGTAAATTAATAGGGAAACAGGGAAGGTAAGTTCAAAATTAAGGTTAATTGAAGGCAGAGCGTTTAATAAGTAAACCGTAAGAAATGTAAGTATTGCGGTGGGTAAAGCTGTAATAAGGGTATTAAATAAGCTGTCAACAATAAAAATTGAGCAAAGCTTTCTGTTCGGTATACCTAAAAGCCTGTAAACTGAAAGCATTATTATTTCGCCTTCAATTTGTGAGAGTCTTAATAAGTAAAGCATCAAAAGAGAAACAAGCATTACTGACATCGTAACTATAAACCTTGCATCCATTTTAAGTCTTGACGCTTCAATATATCGGCTTAAAGTTTCCTCATAAATATCCCTGACTTCAAGCTTAATAATTTTGTCATTTACAAGGGCGGTGGAATTTAAATAATTTTTAACAGCGGTTTTATCGTTTGTATAGATAAAGAAATTTTCGCTTACAAGGTTATTAAGTATAGTTTCAATTTCGCTGTCAGCAACTACTATTTTGGGGTAGAAGCCTTTAACATCACTTGTATCTTTAATAACAAAACTTAAAAAGCCGTTAGTGTTATAGGAAGAGCCAAGGCGGTTTTTGTAAGCTTCGCCGGCATTTTGAGTTATAACAATACACTCGTCTTTATTAAGTGTAACGCCGTCAAATTCATTTGGGAAAGCTTTTTGCAGCTTGGAAAGTGAAGCTACCTCGGTGCTTCTTACACATACTGAGGCTAAAAGCTCTCGGTCAATATAAACTGAGGGTTCACCGCTGTCGGAAATACCTACAATAGTAGGTGTTAATACGCGTTTGGAATAGATAATTTCCTTGCCTAAGAACTGGTCAACACTTGTAAAGCCGTTTTGCATTACGCCGTCCTCAGCCATAAAGTTTTCAAGTACCCATCTGTCAATTATTATTTCGTCAGCCTTTTCAGGCATTCTGCCGTAAATTATATCTCCTTCATCAAGATAATCAAGAGGTATATAGCTGAAACCCGATATTCTTGTTGTAAGCTTACCCGTCTGCAGGAAAAGATTACTGTAAAGTGTAGTGTCGCGGTTAATTACGGGCAGGCATTCATATTGAAGCTGCGATTCTTCAAGGCTCAGTAAAAGCCGGTCAATATACCCTTCAATGCTTATAACGTTTGTAGGCATTCCTTCGCCGCGTTCAACCGTAACATTTAAAAGGTGGGAATCTGCTTCAATAAAATCCTCGGGGTCAACTTTTGAAAGTGTCAGAAAGTCGCCGGCTGTTATAAGAGTAAGCAGGGTAAGCAGAATCAGGAAAATCCTTGTTCCTATAAGCTTTAAATTTGAAGCTTTATTTATATGCAAGGCTTCTTTAAAAATATCTTTAAATTTAATTCCTATTCCTGCTTTGGTTTCAATTTTTTCATTATCTTCGATATAGCTTAGATGTGTATTTTCCTGAATTTCAGTATTGCTGATAACCGGCTTTTTGCCTTCAGTGATAAAAGGCGGCTCGGTTAAATTTGTTATTTCCGCTATATTTTTATTCTCAGCTTTTATAATTAATTTATCGCCGACCATAACGAGAGTTAAATTAAGGCTTTTATTAACATCATCCTTTAAAACTCTCAGCTTGGTGTTTTCATTACGGTAGGTTTCCTCAGTAAAATCATCCGTGTAAATTTTTGAACTGTCCGTAAAGCTGTATTCGCTTTTCTTTGCACCCTCGCTGTCGGATATTATTTTACCGTTTTCAAGCCTTATAACTCTGTCAGCAAAGAATTCAGCAATTCTCTCCTCATGGGTGACCATCAAAACAAGGCTTTCCTTGGAAATGCTTTTTAAAAGTGAGCAGATGTTATAGGTGTTATTTTCGTCCAGATTTCCTGTCGGCTCATCGGCAAAAATAACCCTTGGCTTTCTTGCAACAGCTCTTGCTATAGCCACACGCTGCTGCTGACCGCCTGAAAGGTCGGAGACATTCCTTCTTATATATCTTTCCATTCCCGTGGCTTTTAAGGCGGATATAACTCTTTTTAATTTTTCTTCGTGACTGATTTTAAGTGAGTGAAGACCTAAATAAACGTTGTAGCCAACGCTGTGTTTTGGAAGAAGATAGTAATTTTGGAAAATATAACCGAAATGCTTATTCTTGATCTCGCTGAAAGCCTTGGAGGAATTTTCCTTAAAGCTGATGGAATCGACGGTAATTCTGCCGCTGTCATATTCGTCAAGACCGCCGACAGCGTTTAAAAAGCTTGTTTTGCCGCAGCCTGAGGGTCCCAAAATGCACACAAAGCCTTTTTCGGGAAGCTTTAAGGATAAATCAAATAAAACCTTCTGTGCGTTTTTAGTGTGCTTTAAATAGGTTTTATTAAGCATTTCTATTTCAATCATAATAAAACCTCCTTCTTAGGCAGGGCTAAATCGTACTTAATTCCTGAAT
>JAGBID010000149.1 GCA_017935165.1 Clostridia bacterium | reverse complement strand
TCACTGCCCCCTCGCAGAAAACATTAATTGCGTCGCAGACCATTAACGTGCCAACGGCACGCATCACTTATCACTTCTCGTTTATCACTTAGCGTGAGCTCAGCCTTTCTGTGCGGCTTTTTCGTAAGCCTTTACAATGTCCTGCACCAGGTGGTGGCGCACGACGTCCTTTTCGGTAAATTTAAAAATTCCTATATCGTCAATATTCTTAAGCACTCGCATAGCGTCCTTAAGACCTGATTTCTTTCCGTCAGGCAGGTCGATTTGGGTTACGTCGCCTGTTATTACCATTTTGGAATTAAAGCCAAGGCGTGTTAAGAACATTTTCATCTGTTCGGGAGTTGTGTTCTGAGCTTCGTCCAGAATTATGAAGCTGTCGTCAAGGGTTCTGCCTCGCATATATGCAAGGGGTGCCACCTCGATACTTCCCTTTTCGATGTATTTCATATAGGTTTCGCTTCCAAGCATATCAAAAAGTGCATCGTATAGAGGGCGAAGGTATGGGTCTACCTTCTGCTGTAAATCACCGGGCAAGAAGCCTAACTTCTCGCCTGCCTCCACGGCGGGACGGGTGAGAATAATACGGTTAATACTGCCTGCTCTGAATGCCTGCACCGCCATAGCAACGGCAAGGTAGGTCTTACCTGTACCGGCAGGACCTACACCTATGGTGATGGTTTTGTTTTTGATATATTCGCAGTAGGTTTTTTGACCCACTGTTTTTGGCTTTAAGGGTTTTCCCTTGCTTGTAAGACAGATAGAGTCCCCTGAAAGCTCCTTGAGCTTCTCCTCCCTATCCTCCTTAACAAGGCTTATGGAATAGTGAACGTTTTGCTCGTCGATATTTCCGCCGCGGCTTTGAAGCTTTATTAAACTCAAAAGAACTCTTTCCGCAAGAGCTGTGCTTTCCTCGTCACCGTTTATTTTAAGCTCGCCGTCCCTTGATATTATGGTTACGTCGAAGGTCTTTTCGATAATTTTCAGATTGCTGTCAAGGTTACCGAAAAGAGCGGAGGTGTCACTTATTCTGTCGATTTCAATTTTTCTTTCCAAATTCTTCACCTTTAATATACCTTAAAATTTATACCTATACGGATACCATTATAACACAGTATTTTAATAATTAAAACGGTAAATTAAATAATTTTAGTTTTCTTTTGAAATTTCTTCAAATAATACCGGGACAATTTCTGCAATATCCTCTAAAAATATACATTCTGCAGTCAGGTAAAGGGTATTGCCCTCCCTTTTATAGTCAAGCTTTCTGTTTAAAAGCTCATTGCCTTTAAATATCTCCTGACGGATATCGCTGTGAAACATATTTTTCAGCTTGTTCTGAGCTTCAAATTCCGTCAACTCCCTTTCTATGGGAATTTGCTCCCTGTACTTTTCACTTATCAAGCCTATGGGCATTTTAACCCCCAGCAGGTATAGGGGTGAAAAGCTCAATTCCTTTTTATATTTGTCGTTTTCAATCAGAGGAAAGCTTAAAGGGAAGCTTTGCCCGAAAAGGTAAAGACTTTTTCTTTCACTTAGCTTTCCGTTTATGAATTCCGTATATTTAAGCTCAGTTTTGTAGGAGTAAACCTTCCTTACTTCTGCAATCACCTTTCCTCTGGCAGCTGCCGAGAAGGATTTTCCCGTTTTTTCACCCCAATTATTGTAGGTATCCCACAGACCTGTAATAAGCAGGTCGCCTTTTTTGACAGCTTCGTTTACTTTTACCTTTACCATTCCGTCAGAAGCTTCAATATACTTTATTACGCCGTCACTTCTGGCTATTACGTTTCTCACTTCGCCCTTCTCCCCTTCCTTGATTTCAGGCTTTATGACGCTGTCCTTTATAACGATATTGACCAAAGCTCCGTCCGTATTTACGCTTACGAAATCCACGCCCTTTAGAGTATAAAGGAGCTTGTTTGCTGTTTTGTGGGGGTTAATATCACTCTGCTTCATTCCCAAGGTGATGCCAAAGCTTTCAGCATATTTTAAAACTTCACTTTCTTTATAAATCAGGGAGCCTTCGCTTTTAAGCACCCACACCCTGCCTGACATCATTATTACTATGATAACGCCGAAAACAAAGCCTGATATTAAGCCCAAACGCTTTTTATAGGGATGTAAAAGAAAGGGTACGCCCCTTTTTTCAAGCCTTTTTATTTTCACCTTAAGCTTTCTTTTTATTTTAAGGAGCTTTTTGTAATCCTTGATTTTAAGGGAAACCTTTACGCTTTCCTTCTCCCCCTTGTAACCGAAGAACCTTATATTTTCCTTAGCGGCAAGGCTCAGAAGTCTGCCTGTTTCCTCACCTGAAATTTCTGCTTTTACGTATCCCGTCAGAAAATGCATAAATTCGTTTATCATATTTTCACCCGGCTTGCTGTCCTTCCCCGTTTCGGTAATAGGTGCCCGATAGTTTTTCAGGCTCAAAGGTAATTACTGTAAACCTTGATATAATTTTTCACATAGGGATTTATTGCCATACAGAAAGTTTCAATACCTGAAATTAAGGCTGTGGATATTACCCCGAAGACTAAGGCTACTCTCCGTTAAATTGGTTACAGTTAAATTTTTACCCGTAATTTCGATATACAGGTGGCCTGATTTCAGCTTTATAAGTTCATCAGAGAGGTCAATAAGACTGTCACAGCCCTCTATAAGAAGGTTTTTATTTCTGAAAATCTCCGTCCTGACGCCTGACTTATCCTTAATGTCCATAAGTTCGTTCATATTTCCCCTTACTCCCTTTCTTTAAGTAATAAATTCTATGCTTTGCAAGTAGAATTAATACCGTGGGAAGTGAGGGGGTTGTGGCGCAATCTCCCGCTCTGTTCTCGCCTCCCCTGCAAGGGGAGGTGGCATTTTCGAAGAAAATGACGGAGGGGTTGTAAAAGAGTACAACCACCAATCTTAACAACAACCCCTCAGTCTCGTAAACTGCAAGCAGTTTTCTCGACAGCTCCCCTTGCAGGGGAGCCGAGTTG
>JAGBID010000148.1 GCA_017935165.1 Clostridia bacterium | reverse complement strand
TGTGGCAGGCACCGTTTGCGTCCTGGTATGTAACTTAATTCCCGATAACGGCTTCTTGACCTTAGCAATAAAGCTCATAATAACGGGTGTTCTTTCTAACGTAGTGCTTTTTATTTTCCTTCACAGAAAGAAGGAGTTTAATGACACCAAGGAGCTTGTGCTGAGAATTGTAAAAAGAAGAATGTAAAGCAAATTTGTTATTGCAAAATTAAACGAATATGTTAAAATAAAATTAAGGCAGAGGTTTTGCTGCCTTAATTTTTTATTTGAGGTAATATTATGGCAAAAAAGCAGATAGTTAATATTATAAATTTCCTTCGTGCGTTAGAGCCACGTGAGGAATATAAGCACGACGTTTTAATTCCCTTTAAAAATCAGCTTAAAATATTAAAGGAGCTTGACATTGGCTGTACCTACTTAGTTCAGTACGACGCTATGATCCTCCCTGAATATCACGAGGTTTTAAAGAGCCTTGATAGAGATAAATTCGAAATAGGCGTGTGGTTCGAAGTAGTAGAGCCCCTTTGTGAAAAGGCAGGCATCAAGTGGACAGGCCGTTACCCCTGGGACTGGTACGCTCACTGCGGCTTCTCCGTCGGCTACAGCCGTGAGGACAGAATGAAGCTTATTGACATTTTCTTCGAGGATTTCAAGGAGATGTTCGGTTATTACCCCAAATCCTTCGGTTCCTGGGCTTTTGACAGCTTCACCCTTAATTACGTTTACGAAAAATACGGCATCGACGCCGCCTGCATCTGCAAGGAGCAGTGGGGCACCGACGGATATAACCTTTGGGGCGGTTACTACAATCAGGCTTATTACCCCTCCAAATTCAATATGCTTTCACCTGCCCAGACAAGCGAGAACGAAATTCACGTGCCCACCTTCCGTATGCTTGGCTCTGACCCCGTCTATCAGTACGATGCAGGCTTCAGCAAGGACGGCAGTACAAAATGGCAGCACGTTATAACCTTAGAGCCTGCTTACGGCTTTGAGCCTGACGAGAAAATTCCCGGCGGCGCCAACGAAAAGTGGATAAACTGGTATTTTAAGGAGAATTTCTCAGGCAACTGCTTAAGCTTCGGCTACACTCAGGCAGGTCAGGAGAACAGCTTTAACTGGAACGAAGTACATAAGGGTCTTGAATACCAGCTCCCATTAATCAAAAAGCTTCACGAAGAAGGCAAAATAACCCTTGAAACCTTAGGCGAAAGCGGCAGATGGTATAAGGAAAATTACAAGGAAACTCCTGCAAGCACCGTAGTTGCCCTTGAGGATTGGCAGGGTGAGGAAGTACCCTCCGTCTGGTACTGCAACAAAAATTACAGAATCAATATCTATGCCGAGGATAAAAAGTTCTGGTTCCGCGATATCTACCTCTTTGATGAAAATTATAAGGACAGATACTATAACGCTAAGTGTGAGGGTAACGTTTATACCTTCGATACTCTCCCCGTAATTGACGGCTTCCGTTTCTGCGGCGAGGGTCTCAGAAGCGGTCTTTACCCTGCAGCTGATGTAAATAACCTTGACGAAGGCTTATCTTATGAAGAAATGAGCTACGAGGAAATTGACGGCAACGCCATCGTTACCTTCAAGGGCACAGCCCTTGGCGAGGTTAAAATCACTTTAACAGAAACTGAAATTATCTTCAACGCTGAAAAAGACCTTGTTTTAAACCCCGTTTACTCCGAAAAGAGCTTCAATGCCTACGTTGAAAAGGCAGAGGTCGCTGAAAACCGCTACCTCTTTACCTATAACGGCTTTGACTACGGCGTTGAAATTAAGGAAGGCAAAATTAACGGCAAGTCAGTAATTTCCGAAAACAGCAGAATAATAATCAAAATGAGATAATTATTTATCCATAAAGTTGCATCAAAAGGGCAGGTTTAAAGAACAGGTTCCCTAAGGACAGTTACCTTTAATAAAAACAGAATTTGGCACACAAATTCATTGCTTGTAACAGTATAAGACAAAAAAACTACCCGAAGAAGAGAAAACAAAACTCTTTTTCGGGTAGTACTTTTTATATAGTGATATTCTGTGCTTTTTGCACAGAGTGATATTTCCCTTTGGGGAAGTGGTATTGAAATCTTACGATTTCAGTGATATTTTATTCGCCATAAACTACCGAAGGCAATATCACTTGAACGAAGTTCAAATATCACTGCGTAGCAATAGCACTCGCCGTAAGGCGAATAAAACTGCCCAAGTGTCCTTAAGAACACTTGGGCAAGACCTGTCCTTTTTTTGTTTTCATTTTGTTAATACATAACTGCATATTGCGAAAAATAAGAAATGAAAGTATAATAAAATCGTAGAAAGCTATTATATAAAGGAGGACATTATGAAAAAATTATTATGCTTTATTCTTGCGGCAGCGCTTGTCTTTTGCTTTGCATCCTGCGGAAGTAAAGAAAAAGAGCGTGTAAGACCTGAAACAGACATAAGTGAAAACACCCTTAAAAATTCAAGAACAGTGGCTGAAAATTTCATAGGTTCTACTTTTAAGGATATTACTGACTTTGAGATAATAGGCGAGAAAATCTTGCTTAAGCTTGATGACGATTTGCCCTACGGTGTTGTATATTCATTCAGCTATGGTGAAAACGAAGAAGGCTTTGTTATAGTTAAATTTGATAAACATAGTCCCTTTGTGCCTTACGCTTCCCTTGACCCTTCTCCTTATAACGATGCTCCCGAAAATTCATATCTGTATTACGAAGAACCCTACGGAATTTATTATCAGCTTGAAGATAGCTTTACATTTAATTCGCTTCACGAAAAAGCCGCAAGCTTTACAAAAGAACATTAAAAAGAAAAGGAACAGACGAAAAATCTGTTCCTTAATTTTTTACGGTTTATATCCTTTGTAGCCGTATTCGTTTGCTAAATTTTTAAAATAATCAATTACTCCTTCACGGGTAGCATAGTCGGGGAAGGTGATAAAACCTCTGCACCATGAAAAATCGGTTAAATCCGTCAGGTTAATATGCATACCTCTAACAAAGCTGAAGGTTACAAATTTAAAATGTTGGTTCCATTTGTTAGTGGTGGTAATAAAATATTCTTTTCCCACTTCATAAAGGTGAACGTTGTACATTGTGTCAGTAAGTACTGAGGTAACCGTGAACTGTTCATAGGGAACGTCGCCGAATATAACTTCGTTTCTTTTAAACGTCCATACGCCGATGTTCCTTTCAACTATCTCAAAATTTATGAGAGTTGCGGCACAGCCCCCTGTTACTTCTTCAAATTGATCCATAAGAAAGATTTTCCAGGGTGAATAATTTATAAGATAGCGAAATTCAGCGGTGTAGTTTGTCTCGGCGTAGTAATCAGTATATACATAAGGATGCTCATGCCTGTAATACTCGAAATCATATTCGTATTTAACCTCTTCAAAGGGTATAGGAGTAAAATCCTCAGTATTACTTTGCTTGCCGTCACAGGAAATTAAACATATTAATAAACTCAAAGAGAAAAATAAACATAGAAACTTTTTCATGGTTTATATCCTTTGTAGCCGTATTCCTCAGCTAAATTTTTAAAATAATCAATTATTCCTTCACGGGTAGCATAGTCGGGGAAGGTGATTTTTCCGTGATACCAGGAAAAATCTGTAAGATCAGTAAGGTTTACGTGCATCCCTTTTACAAAGCTGTATACCTTACAGTTTGAACCGGAATCCCACTTATAAGTTGTAGTGAAGAAATAATCCTTACCAATTTCATAAAGGTGAACGTCATACTCGGTGTAGGAGAGTTTTTGAGTAATCTGAAAACTTTTATCCGGTACGTCTCCGAAAACAAGCTCTTTCAGTTTAAACGTCCATACACATATTTTGCCGTCCTGAAGCTCGTAATCAATAAGCTCAGCCACACATCCGCCCGTTGCATTCAAATATTGCTCCTCGTGGAAAAACTTCCACGCCTCATTCTCCGCTTTATCTAAATACCATTGTGGGTAGGAGGCAGGTTCAATAAAATAGCATCCGTTCATATAAGGCGGAGGAATCTTTTGATAATTCTCATAATACTGAAAATCGTAGGTATATACCACGTCTTCAAATTTTACCTGAGTGAATTTTGCAGAATTACCGCAGGAAACAAAGCTTAAAGTTAAAAGCAGTGAAATAATAAGGGAAACAAACGGCTTGGTTATCTTACTGATCATCATTGACCTCCTTGCCGTCGGGTGTAAAATCCTTATACCCGTAATCCTCAGCCAGGTTTTTGAAATGATCTAAAATACTCTCCTTTGTGGCAAAATCGGGAAATATTATGGTGCCTCGAAACCAGGAAAAATCAAATAAATCAGTTAAGTTTATATGCATACCGCCAACGAAACTGTAAGTTTCCTCATTGAAGTGCTGGCTCCATTTGTGAGTGGTGGTAATAAAATATTCTTTTCCCACTTCAAAAAGATGAACGTTATATTTGGTGGACGTAAGCCTTGATGCGACTTTAAAGGTCTCGTCAGGAACTTCACCGAAAATTACCTCATTTCGCTTGAAAGTCCAGACTCCGGTGTTTCTTTCGATAATTTCAAAATTAAGAAGCTCGGCAGCGCAACCGCCGGTAGCGTCCTTATATTGGTCCTCCCAAAAGAATTCCCATGCCTTAGTTTCAGCTTTTAATAAAAAATCCTGACTATAAGAGGGAGACAATATGTAATAATCCGTATCAATATAGGGGTGAGGAATTCTGTAATGATTAAAGTCGTACTTATATATTACGTCTTCCTTTTTTATGGGTGCATATTCTTTGTTATCTGTTTTATCCGAACTGCAGGAACTGAAGGTCAGCAGTAAGATAAATAACAAAAGTATTCTTAAAAATTTATTCATCCATATTGCACTCCAATAATATTTAATGGGGCAACAGCTGTTATTTATAAATATAATAATCGTTTCTTTCGGTTCTCATAAAGCCTAAGGTTGTGTAAATGTGGTAAGCTGCGGGGTTTTCACTATCCACGTGAGCAATAATAGCCTTTTCATTTTCAAGAACCTTTTTAACTGCAGCGCTGAGCATCATCTTTCCAAGGCCCTTTTCTCTTAAAGGTTTTCTGATGCTTACGCCATAGAATTCTTCACTTTCTTCGTTGTGGTAAACGGAGAAGAAGCCAACGGGCTTATCGTACATATATGCAACGTATGAAGTTCTGTCAAGAGAGCCAATGCCATTTTTAAAGCTGTTGATAACTAAATAAGAATCACTGCATTCTTTGATAGCATCGCTTAAATCGGGAATAAGCTCCCTTGTAACTTCCTTAATTTCAAGGGGATTTTCCTTGATTCTGCTTACGTAGGAATCAAGCTCCATAATATAATTTCTGTGGTGTAATTCAAGTCCTGCAAACTTTTCGGCAGCCTTGTTGCCGTCAATGGAGAGGGAATTGATGGGGAATATAAATTCATTAAAGCCGTAGCCTTTGTAAAGAGTTTTCATTACGTTGAAAATTTCACTGAATCTTCTCTGGCGGCGGTATGTAGGGTGCACGAAAGCAGTAATCTCGGGAATACCGCCCTCAGGCATAAATACTGTAAGGAAGGCAACGAGGATATCGTCCTCTCTGCCTAAAAAGAAGGTGGGAATACTTTTGCTTATATTAAGGTCAGTGGAAAGCTTGGGCTTGGAGTGAGTTCTGTCCACTAAATTACAGATGTCGTTTAAAAGGAGGATTTCGGAAATCTCGGATTTTGTAAGGTTGTTTTTAACAGCAATATTCATAATTAATTCCTTTCCAAAGCATATTTAAAAA
This sequence comes from Clostridia bacterium, assembly GCA_017935165.1. Classification (GTDB taxonomy): domain Bacteria; phylum Bacillota; class Clostridia; order Oscillospirales; family Acutalibacteraceae; genus SIG603. Next base: position 9,434 of record JAGBID010000148.1, on the reverse strand, counting down.
GATATACGCGCAAAATATTACAAAATTATTATAATTCATTCTAATCTCAATTGCAAGCTTTACTTTTTTATGGGAAAGTGTTATAATGTTAAATGTAAAATTATGTAATTGAGGAAATGTTGATGAGCAGATTATCTGATATTTCATATATAAAGGACGTAATGGAGCGCCACGGCACGGATTTTTCCAAGGCGCTGGGTCAGAACTTCCTTATAAATCCTTCGGTCTGCCCTAAAATGGCTGAATTATCAGGCGCCGACGAAAACACAGGCGTTATCGAGGTAGGTCCCGGTATTGGCGTGCTTACCTATGAATTAAGCAAGCTTGCAAAAAAAGTTGTTTCCATTGAGCTGGATAAAAGACTTTTAAGCGTTTTGGAGGAAACTTTAGCCGATTGCAACAACGTAAAAGTAATTAATGATGACGTTTTGATGGCGGACATTGATAAAATAATAGCTGAGGAATTCGGCGGCGAGAAAGTTGCAGTCTGCGCGAATTTACCTTACTATATAACTTCCCCCGTAATTATGCGCTTTTTGGAGGGCGAATACCCCATAAAAGCACTTACCGTAATGGTGCAAAAGGAGGCGGCGGAAAGAATTTGCGCCAAGCCCGGCAGCCGTGAGTGCGGCGCCATAACCCTTTCCATCCACTATTACTGTGAGCCTGAGCTGCTCTTTAAAGTAAGCCGCGGCAGCTTCCTGCCTGCCCCTAAGGTGGACAGCGCCGTAATTAAGCTTAATATAAGGGAAAAGCCTCCCATTGAGCCTAAGAACAAGGAGCTTTTCTTTAAGCTTATCAAAGCGGCGTTTATGCAAAGAAGAAAAACCGCCGTCAACTCCGTAGCGGCAGGACTTTCAAAAAACAAGGCAGAAATTATTGAAGCCTTTAAAAAAGCTGGTATCGAGGAAAATATAAGAGCCGAGAAAATGACTCTGCAGAATTTCTCGGATTTATCCGATGCATTGGCATAACTGAGGTGATAATATGACGAAAAGTGAAAAAATTATTCTTGCAGTATTGCTTATTGGAGCTTTGTGCGCCGTTATAATAGGTATGGCAACAGGTCTTTTAGGCTACGTCAATTCATCTATGGGCAGCAGTGTTTCCGCTTTGCTTATATCCGTTTGTATTCTTGTTTACTCTTTAATGATTTGGAAAAAGTGATTTATGAAAGGAATTTACTATGAATTTTGAAGCTTTTGAAATCTATGAGTCCGAGGTAAGGTCCTACTGCCGTAAGTACCACACAATCTTTACAAAGTCCAAGGGCTCCTATATGTATGACGAGGAAGGCAGAAAGTACATCGACTTCTTCTGCGGTGCAGGCGCACTTAACTACGGCCATAATAATGATTACATCAAGGAAAAGTTGATTAAATATTTAATGGACGACGGCATTATCCATTCTATGGATATGTTCACCCCTGCCAAGCGTGATTTTATTGATTTCTTTGAGAAGGAAGTTCTTATTAAAAGAGGTCTTAACTATAAGATTCAGTTCCCCGGCCCTACAGGTACCAACGCTGTTGAGGCTGCTTTGAAGCTTGCAAGAAAGGTTAAGAAAAGGGAGAACGTGTTTGCTTTGATGGGTGCTTTCCACGGTATGACCTTAGGCGCACTTGCCCTTACTACCGACAAAGGCTCACGCGGTGGCGCAGGTGTTCCTCTTGGTAACGTAACACACATCCCTGCTCCTTATATGTTTGAAGGCTTTGACACTATCAAATATATGGAAACCTTGATTGAGGATGACCACTCAGGTGTGGAAAAGCCTGCTGCATTGGTAATTGAAACAGTTCAGGCAGAGGGCGGTATTTACGTATTCTCCGAAAAATGGCTTCAGGATGTAAGAAGCTTCTGTGATAAATATGATATTTTACTTATTGTGGACGATATTCAGGTTGGCTGCGGCAGAACAGGCACCTTCTTCAGCTTTGAAAGGGCAGGCATTGTGCCCGATATGGTATGCTTAAGCAAGTCCATAGGCGGTTACGGCTTACCCTTTGCCTTGACTCTCTTTAAGCCTGAGCTTGACATCTGGTCACCCGGTGAGCATAACGGCACCTTCCGCGGTCAGCAGCTTTCTTTGGTTGCTGCTAAGGCAGGACTTGAAATTATGCTCAAGGAAAAAACCGAGGAGCATACAAGAGAAATGGGCAAGATAGTTGAGGAATTTTTAAATGCCGAAATGCCCAAAATCAGCGAGAAGATTAAGATTCGCGGTATGGGTCTTATCTGGGGCGTTGACTTCTCCGAATTCCCCAAGGACACAGTCAAGAAGATGATCCACACAGCCTTCGATATGGGTCTTATTTTCGAAAGTGCAGGCAGGGGCGATATGGTGGCAAAAATTATGCCTAACCTCCTTGTTACAAAGGAAGACCTTTTAGCAGGCCTTGAGATATTCAAAAACGCCGCACAGAAAGTTATCAACGGATAAATTTAACAGTAAAAACAATGCCGGGTGCTTTGAAGCATCCGGCGTTTTTATTACACAGTAAGTCTGATTTGTTCGAAACGAAATCGAAAGGAATAGCTCAAGAGAGGGTTCTTGGCTCACCTGTGTAAGGGGAGCTGTCACACAAATATATTTGTGTGACTGAGGGGTTGTTTAGAGTAAATAAGAAAGTTTTAGGTCTGCAAGGCTACACAGCGTCTCGCTTGCGTGACTGACAGGAGTTAAAATTTCTTGCGAAATTACGGCGTAAACGAAATCCTGTCACTACGTGGTTTGGGATTTGTGTGCACTTTCTTTTTGAAAAAATCATAATTCTCGCTGCCAATATTTTCTGTCAAGGCTTCTGTACTGCACGGCTTCTGCCATGTGGCGGGTCTCAATTCTGTCGCTGCCGTCAAGGTCTGCTATGGTACGGGCGACCTTTATAACTCTGTCATAAGCTCTTGCGGAGAAACCGAATTTATCAAAGGCTTTAGCAAGAAGAATTTCGGCGGCAGGTGCAATAACCGCACGCTCCTTAATTAAGGCAGCATCCGCATCAGCATTACAGGTAACACCCGTATCCTTGTATCTTTCCACCTGCTTTTGCCTTGCGCTGTTAACTCTTTTTTTAACCTCGGCGCTGCTTTCTGCCTTTTCCTTGCTGCTTAACTTCTCGTAATCCACAGGCGGAACCTCCACGTGAATGTCAATTCTGTCAAGGAGGGGAGAGCTTATCTTGCTTAAATACTTAGCTACCGCCATAGGTGAGCAGGTGCATTTCTTGTTGGGATTACCGAAATTGCCGCAGGGGCAGGGGTTCATTGCCGCTACAAGAATGAAATTACTGGGGTAATTTACACTTCCGTAAACACGGGATATGTTAACGCTGCCGTCCTCAAGAGGCTGGCGGAGAATTTCAAGGGAAGTTCTTGAAAACTCAGGTAATTCATCCAAAAACAGTACGCCGTTGTGTGCAAGGCTTATTTCACCCGGCTTTGGCACGGCACCGCCGCCTGAAAGACCGTTGGCAGAAATGGTGTGGTGAGGTGAACGGAATGGCCTTGTTCTTATAAGAGGTTCGCGAAGAGTGCCGGCAATAGAATGGATTTTTGTGGTTTCAATACTCTCATCAAAGGTCATATCGGGAAGAATACCGGGTAAACGCTTGGCAAGCATACTTTTACCTGAGCCGGGAGGGCCTACAAGAATAATGTTGTGACCGCCGCTGGCGGCAATTTCCAGAGCTCTTTTTGCCTGCTCCTGACCCTTAACGTCGGAAAAATCAGGCACCGTTAAGGGTTTTTTATAATCCTCATCACTGAAAAATGCCTGAGGAATCTGCTCGTTACCTCTTAAATGGTCAACAACGCTGTAAACATCCTTAACGGGGTAAACCTTTATTCCTTTAACAACGCTTGCTTCACCTGCATTTTCCTCAGGTACAAATATACGCTTAAAGCCATCCTGCTGTGCCTTTATGGTCATAGGCAGTACGCCCTTTACACTTCTTATATTACCTGAAAGAGAAAGCTCACCGATAAATACACAGTCGTCTGTGTTGGAGGTAAGCTGACTTGTTGCTTTCAGCAGGGCGATAAACAGGGGAAGGTCATACATAGGTCCTTCCTTTTTTAAATCCGCAGGAGCAAGATTCATTGTAATGTGGGCAACGGGAAACTCAAAACCACAGCTTTTGAAAGCAGAGCGCACGCGGTTTCGTGATTCCTTAACTGCTGTGTCGGGAAGACCGACAAGGTCAAAGCCGGGCATACCCTGGGTTACGTCCGCTTCAATTTCCACCCTGTAGCTTTCCATACCGAAATAAGCCATACTGAAAGAATTAGCAATCATAAAATTCACTCCCATAATCAAACAAACGTTCTATTTATATAATAATACAAAACTGCGAAAAATACAATAGATTAACGAAAAAATAAATATTTTTCTCTAAAATAAAAGAAGTAAGAAAATAATAAACAAAAATAAAATATCTTTGTTGAAAGTAAATAAAAATACTTGACTTTGACACCTAAATAAGATATACTTACTGTATGTATAAGGGGTGATGTCTTTATGACTATTTCTCTTGCCCTGATGTCGGACGAAGAGCTTAGTTTGCTTGCAGGTGAGAGCGAGGTTTTCAGCGAGCTTGAATCCAGATATCTTACGTTTATAGGTTCACTTGTTAGGAAGTTTTCTTCCTATGACGTTGAAGCTGAGGATTTAACTCAGGCAGCGTTAATCGGTCTTTACGATGCCTGCCGTAACTATAAAAAGGAAAAGGGTGCAAGCTTTCGTACTTTTGCCGCCGTGTGTATAACAAACAGGCTAAAAAACGAAGTCAGAGACCATAGTGCAAATAAGAATATCCCGCTTAACACCTCTGTTTCTATCGAGGAGCTGAAAAACAGCCCTTCGGATATAGCTTCGCCAGAAGATATTTTGGAAACAAGAGAAAATTTTGAAGCTGTTGTAAATCAAATCCATATATCCTTGTCTGACTTTGAGCGTAAGGTATTGGTCCTTGTATTAAGCGGTTACAATCGTAGGGAAGGAGCAGAAAAGCTCTCAATCCCGCAAAAAGCTTTTGATAACGCCTTGCAAAGAATTCGCAGGAAATTAAAAGCCAATTCATCAATAAGGTAGCAATACCTTAAAATAGCCCAATGGGCATAATACTTAAATACTCAAAGTGAGGTAACAACACCATGTACGAAGACAAGAAACTCATCTGCAAAGAGTGCGGCGCTGAATTTGTATTCACAGCCGGCGAACAGGAATTCTATGCATCCAAAGGTTTCGTAAACGAGCCCCAGAGATGTAAGGCTTGCCGCCAGAACCGCAAGAACGCTCAGAAGCCCGAGCGCGAGATGTTCACAGCTATCTGTGCATCCTGCGGTAAGGAAGCTACTGTTCCCTTCAAGCCCCGTGAGGATCGCCCTGTTTACTGCAGTGAGTGCTTTGCAAAGATGAAGGGCTAATCCCTTATCTTAAAGTGAATTAATGAAGAAAAGATTCCCCGCTGTCTAATGGCAGCAGGGGATTTTTTTGCACTTTTTGTTTTATGCCTAAGCGTTCAGCCTTATATTTTAAAGAAAGCTCTAAAACATAAAATGATAAGCTTCAGTAAAATCAAAATTTCAGTTGCATATTTAAATAAAATGGTATATAATATCCGTAACTAATTTTATTGGAGGAATTTGTAATGGCTAAGATCACTAAAGATACAATCATCGGCGATATTCTTGATTTAAACCGCGCAACAGCTCCCTTATTCTTAGAAATGGGTATGCACTGCTTAGGTTGCCCCTCTGCAAGAGGCGAGACAGTTGCTCAGGCTTGTGCAGTACACGGCGTAGATGCTGACGAGCTTGTAGAAAAAATCAACGCAGTTCTTGAGAAATAAGTAACACCGCCGCAAAGAAAAAGCTTTGCGGCACTTTTTTTAATTTATATAAAAGGAAAATCTTATGCCAAAATTATTTACTCTGACCCGGAGGCTTTCTGCCTGCGCTTCCCTTGTAAGGGAGGGCGCAAGCTTAATAGATATAGGCACCGACCATGGCTACCTGCCTATATGGCTTTTTAAATCAGGAAAAATCAGTAAAGCAATAGCTGCTGACATCGGCGAAGGTCCCCTGTTAAGTGCAAAAACCAATGCAAAAAAGTATGAAGCTGATTTAGAATGTATCCTTTCCGACGGCTTTAAAAACATTAATGGCAATTCCTTCGATACTGCGGTAATTGCAGGTATGGGCGGCGAGCTTATAAGCAAGATTCTTTCGGAGGCACCTTTTGAAATTGACGAAAGCAAAACCTTTATATTACAGCCTATGACGGCAGCAAAGGAGCTTCGCGAGTATCTTTATAAGGAAGGCTACAGTATTTTAACGGAAAGTACCTTGAAGGATATGGGTAAAATCTATTCCGTTATGAAGGTGCAAAAGCTTAATAAAAATGAAGCTTGTGATGAAACCTATTTTTATATGGGTAAAATTGAGCCCTTCACAAATGAAAGTGAAGCCTATGCACTAAAGGTAATTAACAGCCTGAACAATAAAATCAAAGGTTATGAGCATAAAGGCGATGCTGAAGGCATTAACAAAACCTATGAGCTTATAAATAAAATCAAGGAAAAGTATTTAAAATGAGTAGTATTGGCGATATTTACAATAAAATAAACGAGCTTGCTCCCTTTGCATCGGCAGCTGATTTTGACAATGTGGGACTTTTGGTGGGCAGCTGTCAGAAGGAAGTTAAAAAGGCTTTAATTTGCCTTGATATTACAAGTGCCGTGATAAATGAAGCTGTAGAAAAAGACTGTCAGCTTATCATCAGCCACCATCCTGTAATATTCAATCCTCTTAAAAGAATAGGTGAGGATAGCCCTGTTTATAAGCTTATTGAAAATCACATAGCGGCATTAGCCTGCCACACAAACCTGGATAAAGCAGAGAAAATCGGTGTGAACGCCGCCCTTTGCAGTAAGCTATCCCTTAATAATTTAAGGCAGACGGCTGAATTTTTAACGGAAGGCGAAATAGAGCCTACCACAGCTTTGCAGTTTGCAGAGAAAATAAAGGAAATAACGGGATGTGATTTTCTTGAAGCAGTACTTCCTGAAAATATTGACGAATATGTAATCGGCACGGTGGGGGTATCCTCAGGTGCAGGCGGTGAATTTGTATTCGAAACCCGGGCGGATGCCTTTGTAACCGGTGAAATGAAGCACCACGAAAGGCTTTACGCCAAGGAAAAGGGCATTGCCGCATTTATTTTGGGCCACTATGAAAGCGAAACTGTATACAAAGAAAGCTTCAGAAATTTCTTGGCTGAAAATTTCACAGACGCAGAATTTATAATAACGGAAAAAGAAACACCCCCTACAACAATGATTTAATCAAGGTATCAATATGGCATTAGACGCAATATTTTTAAAACATTTAAAAACAGAAATCGAGAAAAAAGCACTTGGCGGCAGGGTTGAAAAAATCTACCAGCCTAACCGTGACGAGCTTGTGTTTGTAATAAGAACCTTTGACGAAAGCTTGAAGCTGCTTATTTCTGCCCGTCCCGATACAGCAAGGGTGCATTTTACAGAAACAAACATAGAAAATCCTAAAAATCCACCTATGCTCTGTATGCTTATGCGAAAGAAGCTTCTTTCCTCCAAGCTTATTGAAGTGGAACAGAAGGGTTTGGAGCGAGCTTTAATATTAAAGTTCGATGCAGTAAACGAGCTTGGTGACCACATTGTTTTGTCCCTTGCAATTGAAATAATGGGCAAATACAGCAATATAATATTGGTAAACGAGGATGGCAAGATAATTGATTCCTTAAAAAGAGTGGACGCAGAGATGAGTGCCGAGCGTGTTATTTTGCCGGGACTTTTATACCGCGACCCACCTAAGCAGGAAAAGCTCTCTATCCTTGAAACAGAGCCTGAGTTAATAGTTGAGGAAATTAAGAATTTAAACAAAACCGCCATGCTTTCAAAGGCTTTGATGGAGAAGATTCAGGGTATTTCACCCATAATTTCCCGCGAGCTTGAATATAGCGTAGGACTCGGTTTTGAAGTTACCAACAAAAGCCTTACCAAAGTTATGGGCGAGAAGCTTACTGAGCTTATTAATAGTCTAAAGGAAACAGCAATTAATTCCACGGGCAAGCCTTATATGGCAATAAATAAAACAAGCAATAAGCCTATGGACTTCGCCTTTATGCCCATATTCCACTACGAAAACCTTGCGGAGGTCAAGGAGTGCGAAAGCTTTTCTAAACTTCTTGATTTATTCTACTCCGAGCGCGACAAAATCGAAAGAATGCGCGTAAAGAGTGCGGATATTTTAAAGCTCCTTACCAACCGAGAGGAAAGGCTTTCAAGGAAAATCAACAACCAGAAGGCAGAGCTTGAAGCCTCCGTCAACCGTGAGGAAATGCGCATCTGCGGCGATTTGATAAGCGCCAACCTCTATAACATAAAGCCGGGTATGAGCGAGATAACAGTAATGAATTTCTATGATGAAAACTGCGGGGATATAACAATTAAATTAAACCCCGCCATATCAGCTCACGCCAATGCCCAGAAATATTATAAGGACTACAAAAAGGCAAAAAATGCCGAGCAGATACTCAGGGAGCTTATAAAGGAGGGCGAAAGCGAGCTTGACTATATCGAGTCCGTTTTCTATAGCTTAACAGAAGCTGAAACCGAGCAGGATTTAAACGAAATCCGAAATGAACTAAGCGAGCAGGGTTATATTAAAAAGCAGCAGCAAAAGGGTAAAAATAAACCTGACCCCATAGGTAAGCCATTGAAATTCACAACCGAGGACGGCTTTACCATCTTAGTGGGCAGGAATAATAAGCAGAACGATAAGCTTACCTTAAAGGATGCAAGAAACAGCGACTATTGGTTCCACACCAAAAATATCCACGGCTCTCACGTAATACTTCAAACTGAGGGCAGAATTCCTTCCGAGGAAGCTATGTTTGAAGCCTGCAAGCTTGCAGCAAAGCACTCTAAAGCCAAGGAAAGCTCACAGATTCCCGTGGATTACTGCCTTGTTAAAAACGTAAGCAAGCCTCAGGGCGCAAAGCCCGGTATGGTAATTTACGTAAATTACAAAACAGCCTACGTAAATTCCGATTTAATTAAATAAAAAAGGGGAGAATCTGTAAAAAACAGCTTCTCCCTTTATTTTTGCCCTTAAGCACGATGTTTTCAGGTTAATAAACGGAGAGTTTAAACCACGTTTACATAAGTTTTTAACGCTTTCAACAGAGTTTTCAACAATGTACTGTGAAAAGTTTATTCTTACAGCAAATATATATGGTTGTCCAAAGACTTCGGCTTAACTATATATAGGCAAAACTTTGTGAAAAATATACAAGCTGTGCATATTTAAAAGTTTTCAACAGCAGTTTAAAGCAGTTTTCCACAGAAAATGTTGGAAATTAAGTTCTGTTTTGGTTGTAACCTCACATGCCT
>JAGBID010000147.1 GCA_017935165.1 Clostridia bacterium | reverse complement strand
GGATGACGGCAGTATTTTATATGCATACTCCCGTTTTACAGGTGAGAAAAACGGTGACCACTGCCCAAGTGATATAGCACTGATAAGAAGTTATGACGAAGGCGAAAGCTGGAGCGAGCCTGAAATTATTGCCGAGGCGAAGTTTTTCGGTGTACATAATATTATGAGCGTTTCGGGTATAAGAGGTCTTGATAACAGTATTCAATTCTACTTTTTAATTAAAGAAGATGGCGGAAGGGATTTAACCGAGCACGAGGAAGAAATTTACAGTACTATAGGCAGAACAATATCTTTCGATGGCGGCAGAACTTTTCAAACCGAAAAATGTAATTTAATTGCTCCAAAGCGCTACTACGTAATGTGTAACGACAGAATGGAAAGGCAAAAAGACGGCACTTTTTTATATCCCTGCTGCTATGGTTCAAAGGAATATTCCACCGCTTCAAGCGTTTTTGTTTCGAAAGACGACGGCAAAACTTTCGAAATTATTGATAGCGAAATAGTAATTCCCTATAAAACTAGTTGGAATCAGGGTATGGTGGAGCCTTTATTACACCTTCAGGAGGATGGCGTAATTGCTTTATATGCAAGAACGGGTTATTATTTTCAGTACGTTTCTTATTCAAAGGATAATTTAAAGAGTTTCAGTGTTCCCGAGCCTTCGGAGTTTTCAAGTGCTTCGTCGCCAATGGAGTTTATTAAGAGTCCGAATGGCGTTTTGTACGCAGTTTATAATCCAATACCCGGTTTTAATTTTAAGTATAGGGCTAAAGGATGTCACGGCAGAACGCCTTTAGCTATAAGAAAAAGCCTTGACGACGGCAAAACCTGGGGCGAACTTAATATAATTGAGGGTGACCCCGAATGCGGCTATTGCTATGCGGCAATGTTCTTTACAAATGATAATCAAATGCTTATTTCCTACGGCAGGGGCGGCCATGGTGAAGATAGCTGCCTTGCTCATATGGGAATTTTGAAAATAGATTTGAATGAAATAATATAAGGAGTTAATTATGATAAACGGAAAAAAGCTCAGTGAAAATTTGGTTCTTGATTTAGGGCCTTCAAATAATAACCCCAGAAACAGCGAGGGTTCATTTTTAAGAGCACCTGACGGAGCGATATTGTTTGCTTACAGCCGCTATACAGGAGATAATTGGACCGACCACTGTAACTGCGACATAGCTTTGGTTAGATCCTACGATGAGGGCGAAACCTGGTCAGCGCCTGAAATTATTGCCAAGGCGGAGGATTTTGGGGTAAAGAACGTAATGAGTGTTTCGGGCATAAATAATCTTGACGGAAGTTTATCCTTCTATTTTATTGTTAAGGAAAATAATTTCACCACAACAATTGCCAGGGCAGTAAGTGAGGACGGAGTTAATTTTAAAGCAGAAAGATGTAAGCTGAATGGCTTTAAAGCTTACTACGTGTTTAATAATGACAGAATAGAGCGCCTTTCAAACGGAAATTTGGTTTTTCCTGCGGCTATGGTAGCAGTTTCTCAGGAGGGTGAAAAATGGGAAGGCGACCGTAATTTCACAAGTCTTGTCTTCGAATCTACCGACGACGGTAAGAGCTTTACACTTTTAAAGCCGCGCATCAATTTAAGCTTTGCACAAAACGTACACACCGGTATGCAGGAGCCCGGAGTTTATGAGCACAAGAACGGCGTAGTAAGGCTTTGGGCAAGAACGGACGTAGGCTTCCAGTATGAATGTTTTTCCATAAATAATTTAAAAAGCTTCACCCCTGCAGAGCCTTCACAGTTTACTTCGCCCTGCTCACCTATGGAATGGGCGAAAGCACCTGACGGAACGGTTTATGCAGTTTATAACCCTATTCCAAACTACAACAACCGTAAAATTAAAAATTCGTGGGGCAGAACACCTTTGGTTATAAGAAAGAGCCTTGACGACGGTATGACTTTCGGGGAAATGAATATTATTGAGGATGATGAGGACAGAGGTTACTGCTATCCTTCTATGTTCTTTACAAAGGATGAATCAATTCTTATTTCTTACTGCCGCGGCGGTCACGAGGATAATGCCTGCTTAGTAAGAGTTGGTATTAATAAAATAAAGCTCAGCGAAATTGAATAAAATGAAAATTCAAATCGGTCAGGATAAAATTATATCAGATATTTCCGGAAAGGACATTCTTTACTGAAAGATGTCCTTTTTTTGTTCACTGGGAAATAAAAAAGGACAGCATTTACTGCTGTCCCTGAAAATATTGCCTTAAGCTTAATTACATTGTTTCAGGAGCGTCTACCTTTAAGAGGGTTAAAACGTTCTTGATAACAGTCTTTGTAGCTACTGAAAGGTAGAGGCGGGCGTACATCAAGTCTTCCTCCTCGCCGCGAACACGGCAGGCGTTGTAGAACTTGTGGAAGAGTGTTGCAAGGGTCAATACGTAACGTGTGATTCTTGCAGGGTCATAGTCCTTTGCTGCTGCGATGATTTCATCTGTGTAAGCGGCAATATGGTGGATAAGCTCAGTTTCCTCGGACTTAACTAACAGTGCAAGCTCCTTTTCCGTGCAGTCCTTTACCTTTATGCCGTCGGCTTCAAGGTTTCTTAAAATGCTGCAGATTCTTGCGTGAGCATACTGAACGTAGTAAACGGGGTTATCAGAGCTGTTCTGAATAGCAAGGTCTAAGTCAAAGTCAAACTGAGAGTTGGGCTCACGGAGGTTAAAGAAGAATCTTGCGGCATCAATGGGAATTTCGTCAAGAAGTGTGTTAAGGGTAATTGCCTTACCGCTTCTCTTAGAAAGCTTGATTGTCTCGCCGTCACGAACTAAGCGAACCATCTGCATAATTACAATGTCAAGCTTGCTTGAATCCACGCCGTAAGCGTCCAAAGCGCCCTTAAGTCTTGTGATGTAGCCGTGGTGATCGGCACCTAAAATATTGATAGCCTTGTCGTAACCGCGGGTTACAAGCTTATTGTAGTGGTAAGCAATGTCGGGTACAATGTATGTGGGAATGCCGTTGTCACGAACTAAAACTATATCCTTTTCGTTGCCGAATTCTGTAGCCTTAAACCAGGTAGCGCCGTCCTTTTCGTAGGTTACACCCTTTTCCTTCATTGTGTTGATAACGTCCCAAACAGAGCCGTCAGCATGAAGTGTGCTTTCCTTAAACCATTTATCGTAAACGATTCTGTACTTTTTAAGGTCATCTTCAAGACCCTGAATGTTTAAGGGGAGGGCGTAAGCAACTAACGCATCGCGTCTTTCTTTGCTTTCTGCATTTACGTACTTGTCGCCGTAAAGCTTTTCGAAGTTCTTTGCGTGGTTGATAATATCCTCGCCGTGGTAAGCATCCTCAGGCATTACGATTGTTTCGTCAAAAAGCTGGAGGTATCTTGTCTCTAAGCTTGTTGCGAACTTTTCAATCTGGTTACCTGAATCGTTAATGTAGAACTCTCTGTCTGCCTTATAGCCTGCCGCATTTAAAACACTTGCAAGGCAGTCACCAATAGCGCCGCCGCGGGCATTACCGATGTGCATGGGACCTGTGGGGTTAGCGGAAACGAATTCAACAAGAACCTTTTTGCCTTCGCCGTAATTGCTTTTACCGTAATTCTCGCCTAAAGCGAAAACGTCGTTTAATATAGCTGTGTTATATTTAGCATTATTGATAAAGAAGTTGATAAAGCCGGGACCTGCAATCTCTGCCTTTTCAAAGTAAGTGCCCTCTAAATCCATATTTGCAAGCATAGCCTCGGCAATCATTTTGGGAGCTTTTCTGAATGCTCTTGCGCCTGCCATAGCGGCATTTGTGGCGAAATCGCCGTGACTTCTGTCAGCAGGGATCTCGATATTGAACTTGGGGCACTCAGCTTCCTGGAGTGCGCCTGAAGCAATTGCTTTAGTTATGCTGTTTGTTATGATGTTCTGAAGCTGTGTTTTTGCTTCCTTTACTACTTTGGACATTAATATTCCTCCTGATTTATATTAAGCGTATTGTTTTATATTTAATGGACATTGTCCTTTTTTACTTTTTAACAGGGTTCCACAGTTAAGTCAAGGGTGTTTAAACTGCAAAGGCTGCCGTTTAAGCTTAAGGTGTAGGAAAGATGGAGCTTGCCGCCCTTTTCACTTAAGTTATCCTTCACTTCGTCTGTGTAAATTCCGAAGGTCATGGGACCGAAGTCGGTGCCGTAAATGCAGTTGTGGCGGTTATCCTTCTCCATAATAAGCTTGGTCTCGGTGCCCTGCTTCTGCATTGTTACACTTTTGTTCTCGATTTTAAGGAATACCTTTCTTGAAACGTCGGCACGCTCCTCGTCATACTCGGTGTAAGTGATGTACTTGGTGCTGTCCGTTTCACGGTAAGTTCCCATACTGTCATAACAGATTGTGTCGGGGGTGTCCTCGGCTGTTAATTTTTGGGTTCCTTTTATAATTATCTTGCAGTTCATTTAATTTTCGTCCCCAATATTTCTTTTGTATTTACCTATGTCAATACGTTCAACCTCACCGTCAATATCTCCCTGAAGGAAAATTTCGGCTATGTTTTTGAAGTTTTCAGTATCGTCACTTACAAAATAGTTATAAATTGCTGTACTTTCGCTGTTATTTAAAAGAGCTTCAGCACTTAAAATTTCTTTTACGTATCTTGCGGTTTCCTTGCCGCTGTCTATAAGCTTTACCTTTTCGCCCATAACCTTCCTTATGACGGGTGCGATAATCGGGAAGTGGGTGCAGCCCAATATAAGGGTATCTACATCAGCTTCAATTATATCCTTAAGGTATTTCTTGGCTACAAGTAAAGTTACTTCGTTATCCTCCTCAATAAATCCGTTTTCCACAAGGGAAACGAATAAGGGGCAGGCTGTGGCAGTTACTTCAATTTCACTGTCTATAGCATTTATAGCCTTACTGAAGGAACCGCTTTTAACAGTGGCACCTGTACCTATAACGCCTATCTTCTTATTTTGGGTAGCATTAACGGCAGCAAGGGCGGTGGCTGTGATAACATCTATGTAAGGTACGGGAAGCTTTTTAAGCTCCTCCTTTGCGCTGGAGCTTACGGTACCGCAGGCTGCAACAATAGCCTTTACGCCTTTTTCAAGAAGGAAGTTAGCATCCTGGGAAGCGTAGCGGATTATGGTGCTTTTACTTCTTGTGCCGTAGGGCACTCTGCCTGTGTCACCGAAATATACAATGCTCTCGTTAGGGAGAACTTTTTTTAATTCTTTAACTGCAGTTAAGCCGCCAAGGCCGGAATCGAAAACGCCTATGGGTAAATTACTGTTAATCAAGATGCGAAATTCACATCCTTTCAATTTAATTCTGTTATTGTACGAAAATATCTTCCATACTGTCGTATATGAAAAGCACGTGTTGGTCTGTGTTTAAAACAAGACCATCGTAATTTAATTTCTCTTTTAAAATTGTTTCGTTATATTCCTGCCTTGTAAAGAGGAGGAATAATTTGCCTTCGTGCTCATCCTCACCGAAATCCTTTACGTGAAGCCAGTTGTGGTATCTGTCAAGCTCCTTTACGGGCTCGTTTGAATACCAGGTTCTTACTTCAATTTTGCCGTTTGAAAGCTCGGTAAGTACGTTTGCATTCCAGAAGGTAGCGTAGCCCTCGTAGCAATCGTGAAGCTGTATAATTTCGCCTACCTCGTTAAGCTTTCTTGTGGGGCGGTAATTATCGTATACATTAAAGGTAAGAGTAGAGTTATATATCATCAGCAAGGCGAAAAGTAAAGGGCAAGCTGCTTTGAAAACTCTGTGAAGCTGAAGCTTTTTAAGAATTTTATTTTTCTTATTAGCCTTGAAGCTGAGATTTTTAAAGTAAATTGTAAGTACGGGAATAAAGAATATGGAAATTGGCAGTAAATAGCGCCTTGTGTACTCGAAGTTTGTTAAGGTGTAAATTACCACCATAATAACAAAGCCGACAAACGTAAACACAACCGTAATAAGCTCAGCTGTGCTAAGCTTATTGTGGCGGGTTATAAGACTTATTATGGCGTAAATGGTGAACACGAAAAGGAAGAAGGATGTTACGGTGATAAAATCGTAATGCTTTCCGCCGCCTATATCAAGTCCGAAAAGGTCAATAAAACCGCCGATTACCTGCATTAAACCGCGTACGGAGAAATCGTTAAAATGTATTCCGCCAAAATAGTGGAATTTAAATATACTTCTTAAAACGGTCTGGTTAAATATATAACCTAAAACGCCGATTACCATTGAAGCAAAGGAGATAATGCTGAGCCTGATAAAGCTGCTTGCGGGAAGCTCCTTTTTTTCAAGCTTTAAAAGCTGAGGTAGTTTTAAAAGAAGTATTAAAAGTGATGCACCGAAAAGGGGCACGAATAAAATGCAAAGCTGTCTTAAACCGCCAAGGCAGCTTACAAAGCTTAATAAACCCATCAGAATGCCGTATGTGATTTTTGCTTTCTTGCTTTCGGTTTTAAGAAAGGCAAAAACCATACCTAAAAAGGTGAAGCTGATAGCTACGTGGGGTGCGTAGTAGCTTGCATAAAGCATCATTTTGAAATATTCATTGGAATACGGTAAAAGCAAAATTCCCGTTACATAGGGGATATACTTTTTAAGCCCTGCCTGATAAATCATATATCCGGCAGAAAGCGCGTATAAAAATGAATTTATAAGGCTGCCAAGATACCTTACAATATGAAAATCATCTGTAAAGGTGAAAAGCAGTTTGTAAACAAGCTGTGTGTTTAACACCCTAAGCTCTGTTGAATAGTACCAGTTGGTACTCAGTATTCCGCCTTCCTCAGCCAAAAGCTTACCTAAAATAAGCTCGGAGCTCATATCGGAATCCAGCATTAAGTGTGAGCGTGTGCTTAAAAACACTGCAATATTTACAAAACAGAGTATGGGAAATAAATAGGGCAGTGCTGTTTTTAAAAGCTTAAGTACCCTTTCACGGTCTTTAAAAAAGGAGTTTACTTTTTCCATAATTATGCCTTGTAAGCGTAGTCGATAAGTTTTTCGATAAGAGTTTTAGAATCAACACCGCTTGCATTCCAGAGCTTGGGGTACATACTGATGCTTGTAAAGCCGGGAAGAGTGTTTATTTCGTTTAAGATGACTCTCTCTGTGTCCTTCTCAACAAAGAAGTCCACACGGCTGAGACCCATACAGCCTAAGTGGCGGTAAGCTCTTATTGCAATTCTTCTTATTTCTTCCATTTTATCCTGGCTCAAGTTGGCAGGTATGTAAGTTTTGGAAGTACCGTTCTTGTATTTATCGTCATAGTCGTAGAATGCTGCAGTGGCGCCTATCTCACCAACCACGGAAGCCTCGGGCTCGCGGTTACCCATAACTGCGCACTCAACCTCCTGACCTACAATGCCTTCCTCGATAACTATTTTCTTGTCTTCCTTAGCAGCCTTTAAGATAGCCTCGTCAAGACCTTCGGGGGAATCTACCTTGCTGATACCAACGGAGGAACCTGCGTTGGCGGGTTTAACAAATACGGGGAAGTTAAGTCTTGCGCTTATCTTGTTCTTTATCTTCTCGGGCTCAGCGTCAAAGCGGTCTGCATAGAACCATAAGTAGTGAGCCTGCTCGATGTTGGCAGCGGAGAGAAGTGAGTGTGTAACAGCCTTATCCATTGTAATAGCGCTGGCTAAAGTGTGGCAGCCGACAAAGGGGATGCCGCTTAACTTAAATATACCCTGGATAGTTCCGTCCTCACCGTTTTTACCGTGAAGCACGGGGAAAATTACGTCAAGGGGGATTATATTGGCGCCGTTTTCGTCAAAAACAACCATACCGTGAATGTTTTTATCAGGTGCGATGAATGCTTTTTTATTGTTTGCATCATTTACCCAGGAGCCGTTCTTGATGTTTTCGGTTTCGCCGTCATAAAGGTACCAGGCACCATCCTTAGTGATGCCGATGGTGTAAACGTTATATTTTTCTCTGTCGATATTTTCAATTACAAAAGAGGATGAGATAAGGGAAATTTCATATTCAGAGCTTTCGCCGCCGAAGATAACGGCAATATTTTTCTTTTCAGCCATAATATCAAACCTTTCTTATTGTTTAATTTATTAAATTTAATTACGGACACACTTATCCATAATGAATCACATTATTCTATCATAAAATAAGGAAATTTTCAAGCATTCACATAAGATTATGTAATTTATATTTACTATATCACGTGATTTATTGACATTAGAACAACAAATGCTATAATGAATTCAACAAATAAAATCCGAAGAAGGAGCTTGATTATGCGAAAGGATAAACGTCTTGGTATGCTTCCTGATCCGTTCATAATGCGAAACGGCGAAAGAGTAAAGTCTTTAGAGGATTGGGAAATAAGAAGAAAAGAGATTATAGAGGATGCTATTAGTCTTGAATTTGACGGTATGCCTCCA
The DNA here is from genome assembly GCA_017935165.1 of Clostridia bacterium. Lineage (GTDB taxonomy): Bacteria > Bacillota > Clostridia > Oscillospirales > Acutalibacteraceae > SIG603. The sequence goes on along the minus strand of JAGBID010000147.1, from coordinate 8,371 downwards.
AAGCCTGAAGTGTTTAAGGTGGAACAGCTTAACGGCGGTACTCGCGGCAAGGTCCCTACCTACTTTAAAATACACTGCGGAAAAAAGGATAAGCCCTTCTCATTTTGTTTCTCTGTTGATTTACCTGACATCGATGGCAAGGTTCCCGCTGTACTTACAGGTGACGGATGTTACACAATAAATTTAAACGACAAAGTTATAGAGGAAGCTCACAGAAGAGGCTTTGCAGTTGTTAAATTTAACCGCTTAGAATTAGCTCGCGACTCAGAAGACCCCGATCGTGAATCCGGTATAAATGCATTGTGGCCTGAAAATAAATTTTCAACCATTTCAGCGTGGGCATGGGGTTACCACAGAGTTGTGGATGCATTAATGACACTTGACATTATTGATACCGACCATATTGCCATAACGGGTCATTCCCGCGGCGGTAAAACTGTTCTGCTGGCAGGCGCTACTGACGAAAGAATCAGATACACTAACCCCAACGGCAGCGGTACTCACGGCTGCGGCGCTTACAGATTTATTCAGTATGAAGACAGCGACTACGGACTTCTCAGAAGTGAATCCCTTGAATTTATGCTTGAGCGTATCAATTACTGGATGGGTCAGGGTTTAAAAAAGTATGCAGGAAAAGAGGAGACACTTCCTCACGATACTCATTTCTTTAAAGCTTTAATAGCACCAAGGTGTTTCCTTGAAACTAACGGCTACGATGACCTTTGGGCAAACCCCCGCGGTTCATACCTTTCCTTCTTAGGTGCTAAAGAGGCTTGGAAAATGTATGGCGCCGAGGATAAATGCGCCGCATGGTATGCAGAAGGCGGTCACAAGCATAGATTTAATGAATTTTGCGCGCTTTTTGATTTTATGGAGGCAGATATATATAATAAAGAGCTGCCTGAAAGCTTTACGAGAGATCCCTACGGTGATATGGAGCCCTTGCACGATTATGAGTGCCCTCAAGTATTATAAATTAACTGTAAAATAATCTCTGATGAAAAAAGAAAAGTTTGAAGCCAAAAAGAACGCGGGAAAATAATATAAATCATAGGGGAGGGTAATTTCGTAGAAATTTAAACCTCCCTTTTACGGTATAGTTAAAAGGAAAGAGGGGGGAAGTTATGAATAAAAGAAAAATCATAAACATAGTAAGTTTATTACTAATTGCTGCAATTGCCTTTTCTGCCTGTTCATGTGAAGAAACCGGTAAAGGACTTACCGAGGAAGAAGTTGCCCTTATTCGTCAGGAACACGGTTATCCTATTTATAAAGAAAGGGATGATACGGAAATCGCATATTCAAAAACAAGCTTCAGGGAGATAGTAACTTACACAGATACTTTTGCATATTGTGAAGTTATTAAAGAAAGGTATAAACAAGAAGTTATTATGGACGGCAATGTGAAAAATCCTCCTGTGCTTGATGTGTATACAGTAAGGGTGATTGAGGATACGGAAGGTTTGTTTGAAAAAAATACTGTTCTTACATACAGCTACGGTTTATTTAATGAACACAATTGCCCTAAACCTTTAGTTGGCGATAAGATTATTTTAGCTTTAACTATAAACCCCGGTACCGCAGAATGCGTATCAGGAAAAAATGGCTTTTACTATGTATATGACGGTTACGGTATAGCTGCGTTTGAGGAGGAAGAAGAATTTACCTATACAGGAAAAACCGTTAATAATATAATGAAAGCTTTAAAGAAAACTGACGCAGAAGAAAAAGAGTATTGGAATTTAATGAAAATGCGCTATGAAAGAAGCGGCGGTAAAGACGGATATGAATCTATCGAAATGCTAAGAGAACAGATAAAAGAAAAGCTTGCAAACAAAAATAAATAGCCAAGGGGCCGCAGGAAAATTCTTGCGGCTTTGCTATTGACAAATTCCCTATAATATGATAAAATTCTTGCCGTAAATTAAACATAACCTTATCAAGAGCGGCGGAGGGACAGGCCCTGTGATGCCCGGCAACCTGATAAGCTTTAGCGAAGGCTTATAAAGGTGCTAATTCCTGCGAATTTATTTCGGTAGATGAGGAGAACGCAGCGTTCCCTCTCAGGGAGCGCATTTTTAATGTCTACAACTAAAATTTTGATAAGAAAAAATTAAAGGAGAAAAATTATGAGCGATAAGAGAAGATTTTTATTCACATCCGAGTCAGTTACTGAAGGTCATCCCGACAAGGTTTGCGACCAGATTTCCGATGCAGTTTTAGATGCCATCATTGCTCAGGACCCCATGGCTCACGTAGCTTGCGAAACAACTGCAACAACAGGTGTTGTTCACGTTATGGGCGAGATTTCTACTACCTGCACAGTTGATATTAACGAAATTACAAGAAGAGTTGTTAACGAAATCGGTTACGATAACGCTGAGTGCGGCTTTAACGGCAACAACTGCGCTGTTTTAACATCACTTGATATGCAGTCACCCGACATCGCAATGGGTGTTAACCAGTCCTACGAGGTACAGAAGGGTACTTCCACAGACGTTAACGATTTAATCGGTGCAGGCGACCAGGGTATGATGTTCGGCTTTGCCTGCGACGAAACTCCTGAGCTTATGCCTATGGCTATCTCCTTAGCACATAAGCTTTCTAAGCAGCTTACAAAAATCAGAAAAGACGGCACACTTAAGTACTTAAGACCCGACGGCAAAACTCAGGTAACAGTTGAGTATGAGGGCGACGAGGTTAAGCGTGTAGACGCTGTTGTTGTTTCAACACAGCACAGCCCCGACGTAGATATCGAAGTTATCCGTAAGGATATGGTCGAGTACGTAATCAAGCCCATTATCCCTGCTAAGCTTATTGACGAGAACACAAAGTTCTACGTTAACCCCACAGGCAGATTCGTTATCGGCGGTCCCGTTGGTGACAGCGGCTTAACAGGCAGAAAGATCATCGTTGATACATACGGCGGCTACGGCAGACACGGCGGCGGTGCTTTCTCCGGTAAGGACCCCACAAAGGTGGACAGAAGCGCAGCTTACGCAGCAAGACACGTTGCTAAGAACATTGTAGCAGCTAAGCTTGCAAAGAAGTGCGAGGTTCAGCTTGCTTATGCTATCGGTGTTGCACGTCCCGTTTCCGTAATGATTGATACCTTCGGCACAGGCGTATATTCCGATGAAAAGCTCAGCGAAGCAGTTAACAAGGTATTTGACTTACGTCCTAACGCAATCATCAATAACCTTAAGCTCAGAAACCCCATCTACCGCCCCTTAGCAGCTTACGGCCACATGGGCAGAGAAGAGCTTGGCGTTGAGTGGGAAAAGACAAACAAGGTTAATGAGCTTTTAGAAGCTGTAAAATAATATATTCTCAGGGAGGGTGATTTCGTTGGAAATTTAACCCTCCCTTTTTTATACCGATGTGAATAATGAGCAGTGAAAATATGCAGAAACCATATAAATGGTATTGACAGATCTGCAAAAAATGAATAAAATATAATCAGAGAATTAAAATTAAAAAAGAAAGGACTGATACCGATGAGAAGTTTAACGTTCGCCCGCTTGCTTTGTTTTAAAAGAAAGGATTATAAAAATGAAACGAAAATTTATAAAGAAAACGGTATCAGTACTTCTTAGCGTTTTACTGGTACTCACACTTACCCTCGGCATCTCAGCACATGAGATGTATTATACTTCAAGCGGTACACCAATAGTACTAAGATGGACTAATACATATAGTGGTAAGCCGTTTTTACAGGTGAATGGAGATGGTTTAGCCGGATGTAGTTACGAAGAATACAATTATTCAAATGAATATAATGCTGTGTGGTCAGCATGGAATAGTTGTGCAGGTTTGGTGGTTGTCGAAAGAGCAAGCCTAAGTAATTCGTCTGTTGATTTTGTTGTTCCTTCCTATAGCACATGGAGAAGTTTGGTTGGTAATAACAGAGAATTTGATGTCCATGCTCGTACAATATTAAAAGCAACAGACCGTTTGATTTACTCGTCGAGTGATGCAAGTGCATCATCAAAAAATATTATTTATGCAACAATATATATGAATCCCTATATACAACAAGCATATCAATTTGATGGGTTAGATACACTTGATATAAGGCATGTCATTGTTCATGAAATGGGTCATGCTCTAACTTTAGGACACTCAAATGCTGGCCCATATGCTTCATCAGTTGCTTCTGTTATGCAAGAAGAAACATTTGCATATATTTATCCTCAATCACACGACATAAGCGATATTCAAGCTAAATATGGTTAAAAGGAGGATGAAAATGAAAAAAGCTTTAGTATGGATGATATGTATAATATTGGTTATAAGTGTTGCTTTTGTAAGCTTATTAACAGTATTTTTTAAAGAAGATGTTTTATCAAATGAAGAAGTTGAGCTTCTTCGTGCAGAGTACCCTTACTATGATGAAACACTGCCAGACGTATCTATGACTGCAACAGTAAACGATATTAGAAAAGCGGTAAAGAAGAATGATACTTTCATATATTGTGAGGTTATGGGGGAACCTTTAATCGAAGAAGTTTACATAATGTCAGGTGTTCCGGAGATCGATGAAAAGCTTTATAAAGATATTGAACAAGGATTTTTACGTTATCAATATCCGGTAAAAATTATTTCAGATACCGAAGGGATATTTCAAAAAGGTCAGGAAATAAGCTTTTGCTATGGTATTATTTTTCAGGAATACTCGCCTTCTCCCAAAGCTGGTGATAAGATAATTATTCCGATAAGTGTTGGACTCGGCGAGAATGAAGGAATATTCTTTTCAGATGCTATTGGTTATTACAGCGTAACCGAAAAAGGTTACGTTATGTCTGCTTTCAAAGAAAACAGTACAAAAGTTTACAGTGGTAAGAAGGCCGATAATCTTATGAAAACACTTGTGAAAACAGATGAGGAGCTTTCTTTCTACAAAGAATTAAAAAAGTATGAGTTTGATATTTACTACGGAGAAGAAAATATTACCGATATCACAGCCTTTAAAGCAAAAGTTACAAACGAACTGGTACCTAAAAACAGAGTTATGATAGAAAGTTTAAAAGAATTGACAGTAATAAACGATAATGCCGATAAGTAAATAAACGTAACGGACTGCAGGAGTAAAATTCTGCAGTCTTTTTTGTTATAATTTTACCCCAATTTTACAAATGCCCCTTTAAATATTTCTTTTTATAATGTATAATTAAATTATTACGAGAATTAATTTTGAAAATTTATAAGGAAAGAAGGAAGGTTTATTATGAGAGAACTTAATTTTAACGAGAAAAAAGGCTTTATATGCGATATGGACGGTGTTATCTACCACGGTAACAAAATTCTCCCCGGCGTTGCGGAGTTTATCAAGTGGCTCCACGAGGAAAAGAAGGAATATTTATTTTTAACTAATAACTCAGGCTATACCCCTAGAGAATTACAGCAGAAATTAAAGAGAATGGGTCTTGAGGTAGACGAGAGTCATTTCTACACAAGTGCCCTTGCTACAGCTGCATTTTTAAAGGAGCAGGCTCCCGGCTGCTCTGTTTACGTAATAGGTGAAGCAGGTTTATACAATGCTTTGTACGATGCAGGTATTACAATGAACGACGTTAACCCCGACTACGTTGTAGTAGGTGAGGGTAAGTCCTACTCCCTTGATACTATCACAAAGGCTACAAACCTTGTTTTGAAGGGTGCGAAATTAATAGGCGCCAACTCCGACGTTTCAGGTCCCATTGAAAACGGCATTATGCCTGCCTGCGGCGCTTTGGTTGCTCCCATTGAGATTGCTACGGGCAAGAAGGCTTACTTCTGCGGTAAGCCCAACCCCTTAATGATGCGTACAGGCTTAAGACTTTTAAACTGTCACTCTGCCGAGGCGGTAATGGTGGGCGACAGAATGGACACGGATATTATTTCAGGTTTAGAGAGCGGTATGTCCACAGTTTTAGTGCTTTCAGGTGTATCAACTACCGAAACACTTAACACCTACGGCTACAGACCCGGCATAGTTTTGAACGGTGTTGGCGACATAGTCAAGAAGGCTAAGGGAATAATTTAATTTATTTATATAATTGCGGAGGTTACCATGGAATTTGAGGAAGAAGTAGTTGAATACGAGGTTGAAACCGTCGAATACGAGGAGGTCGAGGTGGATATTCCCGAAATAGAGTTCGAGGAGGACACCGTTGACGTGGATTTCGATACCTACGAGGAGGTTGAAGTGACAGAAACCGAAGAGGTGGAGTTCACGGAGGACATTTTCGAGGAAGAAGTGGAGGTTACTGAAGAGGTAGAAGAGGAAGAATTTGAGGAAGATACCTTCGAATTACCCGAGGAAGCACACTTTACAGATGACGAGGAAAATATGGAAATTGCCGATGCTCCCCAGTTACTTGACGGCGACGCGGTAACCGACGTAGATACTTCCGCCGATGAAGAAATTGAAGAGGATTTTACCGAGGAGCTTGAGGCTGATGTAGACCTTGATGAGGACGAAGACTACGATATGCTTACACCCGAGGAGCGCGCTCAGGTAAACGAGATGAACGAAAACGGCGAAATGGACTACAAGCCCAGCGACTTAGGTGACGCCTACACCTGGCACGACGGTCCTACTATGGAGAATGCCGTTGAGGTTGATATGCCTTATAACCCCGATGCAAGCTACGACAGCGAGGAATTTATCGGTCAGGCTCAAATGCAGGAGGACGGTTTAAACTCTATGACGGTTGCCGAATATCTTGACAATTACGAAAATTATCAGGAAAACGGCAGAAGTCCCGAAGGCAGCGAAATGCAGGCACAGTACCGTGACGGTCTGGTTGCAAGCAACGCCTATGATATGATGGAGGCTGACCCAAGTCTGTCTGCCGAGGAAGATGAAAGACTTGCCGACGAGGAGCTTAAGGGCGGTGCTGCCCTTCACAACCCCGACCGGGTAGCAGGCGGTGACCCAACGGACATTCACGCCTACGGCTCAGGCAAAGCAAACAGCGCTATGGGAAGCCTTTGGGGACATGGCAGAGCTGACGATATGTACAACCAGATAAAAGAGCAGACTCAGGGTATGACCAGGGAAGAAATGGAAAACACCCACCTTAACGTACATTTCAACATTCACGAAAAAGAATAATGAAAAACGGAGTGCTTTTTTGAGAACTCCTTTTTGAAAGCAAGGGTAAATTATGGAATATAAAATTATCAGTATAAGTGAGCATCCCGATATGATAGAGAAGGCAGCTTTGTGGTTCAGCCATAAGTTCGGCATTCCCTATGAAGCATATATAAATAGTATGACAGAGGCTTTGGAAAAACCAAATCAGGTGCCTGAATGGTATACTATTATAAATAGCGACGGGGAAATTGTTTCGGGTGCAGGTGTAATTGAAAATGACTTTCATAAAAGACCTGATTTAAGGCCAAATATCTGCGCGGTATTTACCGACGAGCCCTATAGAAACCAAGGACTTATGAAAAGGCTTTTAAATTTCATTTGCGGTGAGCTTGAAAAAATGGGCGAGAAGGAAGTTTACCTTTTAACCGACCACACCGAATTTTACGAAAAGTGCGGCTTTGAATTTTTCACCATGGTGGAGGGTGATGACGGCGATTTTTCAAGGTGTTATAAAAAAGTGTTTTAAAATAAAATAAGGGGCAGGGAAATCCGTAAGATTTAACCTGTCCCTTATTAATTTGCCGTTGTTTATTCGCCTAAATTATTTTTGATTCTTTCCATAAATTCGCCGGGAGTAACAAGCTCTACGTCCCCGTCAAGTAAGGAGGCAAATTTCTCCAAGCCCTTCATTGTGTCGCCGTTGGGAACAAGGTTGCCGCTTTCATCAATACCTGACCAACAATGAACGATAATAAAGGTGTAAGCCTCGGCACTCTTTACGTCTGTGGAGTAGCCGTTTATTTTCTCAGCCACCACCTCAATGTTGCCTTCGGGATTGCCGCGGTAATTATTCCATATTGTGTGCTTTGCAGAAACCACGGGCTTGCCGTTGGAGAAATACATATCACCCTTATTTAAGGTGTAATCCACGTAGTCTATGTAGAAAACACCCTCAATTTCCTCGTGCTTTGTAAACTCAGCCATTTTTTCTTCATTACTAAAGCCGTTGTTATCAAGAATTTCAATGTATTTAAGGTCGCTTCTTTCCATATAAGAAGCTAAATCCTCAGTCATTTCGGCTAAAGCTTCTTCCTTCCAGCGGGAGGGGAAGGTGTAGCCAAGGCCGCTAAGCTCCATAATAAACTCGTCATTCTCGGTTTTCTCGCCGTAAACTGAGCTGAGCATAGGTGCGCACATATCAATGCTTGTGGCAGGCACGCCCCAACCCATAGGGAATTCACCGCGGATGTCGCTGCCGTACCACTTGCCCTTTTCCTTATCAAAATCGTT
>JAGBID010000146.1 GCA_017935165.1 Clostridia bacterium | reverse complement strand
CGAAAAGCTTTTGATTGAGGGTAATAACCTTAAAGCTGACAGCTTAAATTTAATGGTACCTAAGTGTGATATTTCACTTTCAATTATAAAAGGTCAGCACAAACCCGAAACACAGGGCTTCTACTGCAGCTGTGAACAGCTTAAATACCGTCCCATAAACTGTGCTATTTATAACGCTTACTGCAAGGAAATCCGCCTTATAAGCCTATTTTATCCCCAGGGCGATAATGAAAACCCCATTGAAAGGATTGAAGCCTCCACAGATATAAGTGATACGCTTATCACGATAATTAAAAAGAGCGGCGAGAAATTTATTCTTGACGAAAGTAATTTTACGGCATACTAATATAAAGGGAGCAAAATAATATGTATCCTACAACTTTCAGCGGACCTTTACTCAGCGATAAAATCTTCTTTTCCCAGCTTATAAACTTAGAGCTTGACGGCTTGAAGGAAATCAAAGAGCTTATTAAAAGCGAGGACTACAAAGCCTGCAGAAAAGTTTTTGCAGCCTTTTTCCGAGAATTTTTAGAGCCTGATAAATATTTTAAGTCAAGTGCCGGAAATTTAGAAGGTAACTCAATGGACGAAAACGGCAGCTACCGCCTGCCTACAAACGACGAAATTATAAACGAAGCAGAAAAAGCCTGCCGCCACTATATGGTTTCCTGCGGCACCCCCTGCGACTTCGGTGAGAAAAAGGTTGACTGGTACTCTAACCCCACCTATAACGGCTACAAGGAATGGCCCTGGCAGTTAAGCCGCCATGCAGAATTTTCCACTTTGGCTTCTGCATACAATATGACCAAAAACGAAAAATATGCTTTCGCCTGCGCCGAATTATTTGACAGCTGTGTAAAGCAAGCCGAAGCCCCCGACTTAAACACAGGGCCCGGTGAAACTCTCTCCTGGCGTACAATTGAGTGCGGTATCCGCCAGGGCGGCTGCTGGCCTTACGTTATACATACTTTCTATAAAACCGAAGCTTTTAACGAGGATATTATCACTGACTGGTGTAAATCCGTTTACGAGCACGGTGAAAGACTTTTTAACGTACATGGCGGCAACAACTGGCTATTAATGGAAATGAACGGTTTAGCTCATATAGCTGTAATTTACGGTTTCTTTAAAGAAAGCAAAGTCTGGCTTAAATTTGCCTGCGATACAATGAGCCGCGAGCTTATCAGGCAGGTTTACCCCGATGGCTTCCAGTACGAACTTACTACCGACTATCAGCACGTAGCTATAACCACCTATGGAGCGTTACTGACTCTTTTAACCAACTATAATATTGAGCCTGACAAAAACTTTGCTTCCTACGTTGAAAAGATGATTGAGGTCTACGTCCATTTAGCTGAGCCTGACGGATTAGTGCCCGATATTAACGACGGTATGAAATATAACGCCAAGGGTGTTGTGGCAGAGTACGTTCATTTATTCCCCGAAAACCAGCTTTTCAAGTGGATTTTATCCGATAAAAAAGAAGGTACCGCCCCTGAATATAACCATATTTTCGAAAACGCAGGACTTGCCGTATTAAGAACAGGCCACAGCAAAAACGACACCTGGGTATTCTTCGACGGCGGTGAATTTGGCGCAGGTCACCAGCACGAGGATAAGCTGAATTTACTGATGTACGCAAACGGCAAGCTTATATTAACCGAAAGCGGTAAATACGCTTACGATGCCTCTGTGGAAAGCAAATATACCCTTTCCTCCCGCTCCCACAACACCGTAAGGGTGGATAATTTCGGTCAGTTCCGCCGCAAAAATTACAAGTGGAATGAAAATATCGATAAGATAAGCGATTTAAAATATAAGCTTTCAGAAAATATTGATGTGCTTTCTTCCTTCTATGACGAGGGCTACGGTAACCGCCGCGGCGAAACAACTGCCCGCCACGAAAGAAAAGTCCTCTTCGTAAAAAACGAAAAGAACCTCTCACCCTTTGCTATAGTAATAGACAGATTATATTCCGCCTCTGAGGATGAAAACCACTTCTACGGTTTTATGTGGCACCTGGACGCTGAAAGCTTAAGTATGAACAAACTGAACGTAAAAGCAGACTTCCTCAACATTCTTGTTTCCGAAGATGATTACGATATGCGAAGCCTCAGCTTAAACGTCTGCCGCGGTCAGATGTTCCCCGAAATGCAGGGATTCTTCTGTAACAGCCATAATCAGCGCGATTACCGCCCCATTTACTGCGCAGAATACAAAGCCTACGGCAATAATTTAAGGCTTGTCACAGTCCTTTACCCCGGAGACGAGAAAGGCTGCCCCATTAAAAAGATTACCGCATCCAAGGATGTTAAGGAAACTTTAATCACCTTAAGCCTTGAAAACGGAGAAACTATAATATTTGACGAAAGTAAACTTTAATTATAGTTGACATTGCAATCATACTGGTTTATTATATCTTTAGTATTTCGGATTTAAACATCAATGGGAAAGGAAAATGTTATGAAAGCAGCAGTATTTTATAAAAAAGAAGATTTAAGAATTGAAAATATCGAAATGCCCAAGGTTAATGCCGACGGTGTGCTTATCAAGGTCAAAGCCTGTGGTATTTGCGGTACTGATATGCATATTTTCGACGGTGACGAGGGCGCTGCCCCCACTCCCGCAGGCACAGTTTTAGGCCACGAATTTGCAGGCGAGGTTATTGAAGTAGGCGAAAACGTAAAGGGCATTAAAAAAGGCGACAGAGTATGCGTTGACCCCAACAAGCTTTGTAATAACTGTGACTGCTGCCGCGAGGGTATCGGTCACTTCTGCAGCGATATGATAGGCATCGGTACAACGGTACACGGCGGTTTTGCAGAGTACTGTATGGTACCTCAGTCCCAGGTTTATAAGTTTGACGAAACAATCGACTACACCGAAGCTGCTATGACAGAGCCCGTAGCCTGCTGCTTACACGGCATTGATATGTGCGACATAGAGCCCGGTGCCAACGTTGTTGTTATCGGCGGCGGTATGATAGGTTTACTTATGCTTCAGCTTGCAAAAATCAAGGGTGCAGCTAAGTTAGCTCTTATCGAGCCCATTGAAAGCAAACGTCAGCTTGCTTTAAAGCTTGGTGCCGATATTGCAATTGACCCCATTAATGAAAACGCCAAGGAAGTTCTCGCTAAAAACGGCATTACAAGGGTTACAACAGTTATTGAATGTGTTGGTAAGCCATCTACAATGACAGAGGCTATCGCTTTGGCAGGCAACAAGTCCACCGTTATGATGTTCGGTTTAGCAAAGCCAAACGACGAAATCAGCATAAAGCCTTTCGAAATTTTCAAGAAGGAAATCACTTTGAAGGCGTCCTTCATCAACCCCTACACCCAGAAGCGCGCTTTATCACTTATTAATAATAAGAAGGTGGACGTAAGCTCGATGGTTTATAAGCTTATCCCCGTGGACGAGCTTCCCAAGGTTTTAGCCGACAAAAAGGAAAGAGCTTTAGGTAAATATATCGTAACCTTCTGATCAAAGCGTTATTGTGAACAGACCGACCTACGGGCAACTCGGCTCCCCTGCTATTCTGCCTTCCCCTTGAGTGGAAGGCTATATTGCGTCGCAGAGCTTTAGCTTATCATTTACCACTCATCACTTATCAAATAAAAAAGGGAGCTATCTATCAAGATAAGCTCCCTTATTATATATTATCTGTTTTCTGTAGTAATTTTATCACATAGCAAGCCTTCACCCTGACAATCGCAGTCTGTGGCTTTAAGATCAAACCTTTAAACTAAACGCCCGAAGGGGAATATATTGCGCCCAGCTTTTCAGCCAGAGCCTTCATAAATTCCTTAGAGGGAGGTGTGACCTCCCTTGTCTTATAGAGCCTGTTTAAAGCATCGTATTTACCCACAGCAATATTGTGATAAGCCATAAGTTCCAAAGGCTTATTAAGGCTTTTAGCGAAATCTGCCACAGCCTCTGCCTCGAAATCGTTAAATTCGGGGACGTAAGGCATACGGAACAGAATGTTGCCGCCCTTTTGACTGAGCTTTACTGCGTTTTCAAGTATAAGCTTATTGGAAACACCCGTATTCTTAAGGTGATTTTCCTCGTCAATACCTTTGATATCAAACAGGAACAGGTCGGTGTAAGGTAGCAGCTTTTCGAAAACCTCCCACTTTACGTTGGCGGCAGTTTCGATAGCAGTATGAATACCCTTCTCCTTAACAGCCTTCAATATTTCAAGGCATAAATCACTTTGAAGCAAAGGCTCGCCGCCCGAAAGGGTGACGCCTCCGCCTGAAGTTTTGTAGTATTCCTTGTCCTTTAAAACCTGCTTTATGATGTTTTCTGCAGTTTCCTTCCTGCCGCTTACCCTTCTTGCCTTATTTTGGCAGACTTCAACACATTTACCGCAGGCTGTGCAGCTTTCGGTAAATGTATTGGCGCAGATTTTGGCGCATTCGCCGCAGGAAACACACTTATCCCTGTAATATAAAAGCACGGGCTGAAACCTCTGGCTTTCGGGGTTATGGCACCAAAGGCATTTTAAGTTACAGCCTTTGAAGAATACCGTTGTCCTTATGCCGGGGCCGTCGTGAATGGAGAAGCGCTGAATATCAAAGATATTACCTTCTGTATTATCAACACACATAATTATATCTCGTTATCTGTACGGGCAATGATGTTGTCCTGCAAGGGCTCGGGAAGACGGTTAAAGTATTCGCTGAAGCCGCCAACACGCACGATAAGGTTTTCGTACTTTTCGGGGTGAACCTTTGCGTCCAAAAGCTCCTCACGGCTTACAACGTTTATCTGTAAGGTCTGGCCGCCCATACGGAAGTAAGTTTTAGCTAAAGCTATGTAAGCCTCCTTACCTGCGTCCGTATTGAACTGAGCCTTGTTAAACTTCATCTGCATTACGTTGCCGCTGGTGGACAGGTACTGATTACCGCGAAGCACGGAGTTTAAAAGAGCCGTAGGACCGCATTTATCGTTGCCGGGTGTACAGCCAATGCTGTCAGCAAGTAAGGTTTCGTTATTCTTCTTACCGTTGGGAAGGGCGCCGCAATGGATTGCATAGTTGGGTGCACGGTGGTAAGTGGAGCAACCAACGCCGAACACACCGCCGCGGAAGGTCTTTTTAGTTCTGAAGTAGCGGTAGATATGGTCGCTTATAGCTGCGTAAATATCGTCAACCTCGTCAATATCGTTGCCGAATTTATCGTAGCCCTTGAAGTCCTTGTAAAGCTCATCGTAGCCCTCAAAGTCCTTATCAAGTGCATCCAAAAGCTCTGCCATTGTGTACTTTTTGGTATCGTAAATATAATGCTTTATAGCTGCCATGGAGTCCGCTGCATCAGGAAGGCCCTCCGTTAATACCTGGCCGTGACCGTAGTAAGGACCCTTATTTTTATACTCAAGGCCTCTTTCAATACAGCCCTGAATAGTAAGGCTGCGCCAGGGAATGGGAGCGTACTTAGCGTAAGCCTCCTGGTAGCGGTTGGAAACGGACACGATTGTATCTGCTAAATATTCAACCTGCTTGTAATAAGCAGCCATAAATTCCTCAAAGCTCTTAAATTCCCTTGCATCGCCTGTTGTAAGGCCTAACTTTTCGTTGGAGAACTTGCATACACCGTTAAAGAGGGCAAATTCCACAGCCTTGATGATGCTTATTTCGCCGTCCTCAAGACCCATATGAGATTTACCGAAGATATCTATCTGATTACAGCCGTTCATACAGTAAAGGTGGCTGTCAGAAGGAGGAATACCGATGGATTCCAAAGCGGTGCAAACGCACTCGTCGTTATAAATGGCAGGCATACCGATGCCTGTAGCTAAAGTATCAACTGCAGCGTGCCAGAGGGAATCGGGTGTATTTTTATGCACACGCATTGTGATGTTGGGAGTGTTGTACTTAAATTCCCTTGCAACCTTTAAAGTATCGTAGGTAAGGTCATTACTCATATCGTTGCCGAATTCGTCACTGCCGCCTACGCAAAGGTTCCAGCTTCTTGTTTCGTAGAAGAGCTGCCATAATTTTTCAAGGCACTTATACCTTAATTCCTTGTCGGGGTCATTCTGGTACCAGGGGCCTAAGAAATAGTCGAATAAGCCGGGAGAGTCAAAGTCAGCTATGCCGTAAGCCATCCAGAAGTACTGGGCAGCCTCAAAGAAGTTACGGGGACTATTCTCAGGAATATTATCGAAAGCTTCAATAAGGCGCTCTAAAACCACCTTATCCTCGCCTTCGGCTGTTTTAATAAGCTCCTTAGCCTTTTCCTGGAAGCGCTTTGCAAATATTTCAATAGCATCACAGCATAAAAGCAGAGAATCGTAGAAATCGTCACGGTCATTATGTATGAAACGGAACTTCTCGATTTTCTCGCGCATACCCTTTGTACCAAGGCGCAAAAGCATATAGAAGTCGGGGTTACCGTGGCCGCCGCCTCTGCCCCAGCAGCATTTATTTTCGTCCAGCTTCTTTTCGATGTCGCTTGTAATGCTGTTTAAGTAAAGCCATAAATCGTAGGGGCGCATTACATCGTAAAGCTCGTTTAACTCCGCCTCGTATTCGGGGTAGAGGGCTATTTTTTTAGTTTTAATATTCTCGCGTGTGATAACGCCGTTTTCGTGGTCACGGACGCAGATGCCGTCCGCACGGGAGAAACCTATTGAATAGGGTACAAAGGACTTGACCGGAGCCTGGAACCAGTTTTTCAGGTCCATTTTAAGCTCAAGGTTTTCCGCCATAAATTTTAATGCGTAAGCAATTTTGTAGCATCTGTCCTCACGGTCGGCTGTTAAGAATCCTACTGCAAAAGGTTCAATTTTAGTAAGTTTCTGAAGATCCATATTTATTTCCTTTCAACAATAAATTAAACGGTAGTTTAAATCAGTTACCGTTAACAAGAGCATCGGCAGGAGCTTCCTCAGGAACGAAACCGCTGAAGCCTAATAAGGGCATATTCATTAAGGTCTCCATATCCTCAGCAGAAATTTCGAAGTCGAAAACTTCAGCGTTGGATGCCATTCTTCCCTCATTTGTGGACTTGGGAAGGGGTAAAATACCGTTCTGCAAAGCAAACTTAACGCATATCTGACCAACGTTCTTATTATATTTCTTTGCAATTGCGTTTAAAGTTTCATCCTTTAAAACAGCGCCGCTGCCAAGAGGTGACCAGGCTTCAACCAGAATACCCTCGTTCTGATTCCAACGGATGTTTTCAAGCTGTGTGTAGCCGGGGTGGAATTCAAGCTGGTTTACCATAGGCTTAATTTCACAGCTTTCGTATAAAGCTTCGATGTGCTTTTTCTCGAAGTTACTTACGCCTATAGCCTTAATTTTGCCGTCCTTATACATTTTTTCAAAGCCGCGCCAGGTTTCAGCGTTAACCTTTTTCCAGTCCTCTGTAACCTTTTCGACGCAGGGCCAGTGAATTAAGTAAAGGTCAATGTAGTCAAGGCCTAAAAGCTCCAGGGACTTTTCAACTGCTGCAATAGTTTCCTCGTAGCCGCGGTCAGTAATCCAATGCTTTGTGGTAACGAAAATCTCCTCACGGGGAATGCCGCTTTCCTTAATACCTAAGCCTACCTCGTCCTCGTTACCGTAAGCAAAAGCAGTGTCGATATGTCTGTAGCCTGCCTTTAAAGCCATTTTAACGCACTCTTTTGTTGTGCCGTCGTGGGGTGTCTGCCATGTTCCGTAGCCGATTACGGGAATTTCAACGCCGTTTGAAAGGGTGAATGTTTCAGTTAACTTGTTCATTTTGTTTTCTCCTTTATTTAAATCTGTTTTTAAGTGCATAATTTTATATTTTAATTATAAATAAAACCTCCGCCTTTTTCAACAAAGCGCGGGGGTATAATAATCATATAGTGTAATATTATAATAGAATTTCCTCAGCTTGACTATATAAATAAAAAGAAAGGGAGACTTTAAAATCTCCCTTTACTTATGCAAATTACTTATATTCAGCCATATACTCGCCGTGAGCCTCAATAAGCTCGTCAACCATTGCCTTTATGTCGTCAATGGAAAGCTCGGCAGCTGTGTGGGGTTCAAGCATTGCAGCCATATAAATATCTTCACGCTTCTGTGTTACGGCAGCTTCGATAGTCATAAGCTGAGCGTTGATGTTTGTCATATTCATTGCGGCAAGCTGAACGGGAAGTCTGCCAACGTGACAGGGGTTAACGCCTCTGCCGTCAACAAGGCATGGTACCTCAACGCAGGCATCAGCAGGAAGGTTATCGATAAGGCCTGTGTTAAGCACGTTACCGCCAATCTTGAAGGGCTTGCCTGTTACAATAGCCTCCATAATATAGGAAGCGTATTCGTGTGAACGCTCGTGTGTAATCTGGCCGTTGTCAAGGATTCTTTCCTTTTCTGCCTTCCAGCCTGCAATCTGGTTTACGCAGCGGCGGGGATATTCATCAAGAGGAAT
>JAGBID010000145.1 GCA_017935165.1 Clostridia bacterium | reverse complement strand
CGGAATGTATGATTATGAGGTTTTGGTTAGCTATAAATTTCCAGGAGATAAATTTCTCGCAAATGTTTATGCTCCAAAAACCTCAACTCATAATAACTGGCCTATAACCTATGTTGGTTATGCAAGTGATGTATCAACACCTTCTCAGGTGCTTCTTTATGGAGAAGAGCTTCTTAAATATTATGAGCCTAAGGTTTATACAAATCTTGAATCACCTTATATGTGGCTTTCTAAAAGAGGTGATAGAAGGTTCTATTTTGAAACTGATACAGAAACTGTTCTCGGTGCATCAGAGCGTTGTTCCTGGTTTGAAGCTTTGAAAAACGATGGTGTTTATTATAACAAGCTTAGCGAGGACCAGCAAAAGAGCTTTTCGAATTTTGTTCAGCTTGACAAAAATGAAATTCTATATACCTTAACACCAGAGCAAATCTCGGAAAAATATCTTGTCGATTCAAATGATATTGCCGAGCTTAAGGCAACGCTGGATGATGAAAAATACGAGGATTGTACCTGGTTTATGCTACGCTATTCTATAACGGATGCAGAGTTCAGCCAGGCTGATATTATTAACAATGGTACCGGTCTTAAGGTTTGTAATGGCTCCGTCGGTAATCTTACTATGGTATATGATTTTGACACAATTGAGGTTGCTTTTGCTGACCCAAAAAATGCTGGCGTTTATCATGTGTTTCCTATGGGAATGTCACCGACAAGCTCGATTACGGATTTTTGGAGTCCTTCTGTTCCAAAAACAGAAGCTCCTGATTATTCCTGGCTTAATGACCTTTGGGCAAAAATTGAGCGTATTTTAGCTGTTATTGTTACAATTATTTTTGTTGTAATTGTGGTGGTAATAGTATCAATGCTTAAACGCAACAAAACGGTTGTAAAAATTAAGAATAAGGAAGGTAAACGAAAGTGAAAAGAAAAGTAATTATATTGGTGCTTGCTTGTATTTTGTTGGCTTTTGCTTTTTCTGTGATGTGTTTTGCATCTGAGGCAGAAGGTGATTATTATATGAAAAGCTTTGATACTTCTCATGACAATAATTGCTGTCCTAATCCTTCTGCTGACGGTGGTGAGCCTTGTTATAAGCTTGGTTATGATGCAGGATATGCAGATGGATGCTTAGAAACTGCTCTGTCAGAGGAAGAAAAGCAAGCTATTATAAATGAGTATCTTGCTTCAGAAGCATATGCTCAAGCTATAGCGCAAGCAAAAGCAGAAGCTCTTGAGGATTATAAATCTTCTAATGAACACACTCAAGCTTTAGAGGGGGCTAAACTTGCTGGTTAGGAGCTTGGTTCTCAGGAAGGTGTTGAAGAATATAAGAAAAGCGATGATTATAACTCTGCAATGCAGACTCAATATGATGCAGGTAATGCTGATGGATATAATTCTGGTTACGCAGAAGGTGCTGCGGAAATGTATGCTAAAGGCGTTGCTGATGGATTCGCAAATTTTAAAACTACTAATGAGTATAAAAATACTGTAGAGGTTCAATGGCAAGAAGGCTACATTGAAGGACATGATAAGGGTTATGAATTGGGTGTAGATAATCAATATAATCCTGCTACTGTAATTGGTCTTGTCGTTTTAATGCTTGTAGGATTTTCTGTATTATTCGCTTTATTCATGAAAAAGAAAGGAAGGAAATAAAAAATGAAAAGAAAAATAAAACTATTAATTTTAACGCTTAGCGTTGTAGCCATGCTGTTTGCATTTGCGATAAGCTCAAGTGCATCTAATTATGTTAATTTTGATGATTTTGTTATTTTACCAAATGCACATATTGATACTTATAGTGTTTTAAATACTAACAAACTTTTTGATTCATCTTCTCCTGAAGAATTTGGATATGATACTATTTCTTGTTCTAGTGGTTCTAATATTTATTATGCTTATGCATTTTACAATATTGAATATTGGGATACTTTATTCACTGCTTATAATGTTCAAAGCGCTGAAGACTTACTTGCTTTTAAAAGTAAGCTTGTCGAATTAAATTTTATATCAGGAGAGGATTTGGATTGGGACAATTTTTTTAATAATGCTGATGTTTATTATAATCTTTATCTCTCTTATAAGAGCTCTGGTGAAGAAAAGTTTACTCAAGCAGATATTGATTCAGCAGTAACAGAGGCAACAAAGGATATGTATACACAGACACAATTTGATGAAGCTAAGGCAACAGGCGTTTCAGAATATAAGGCATCTAGCGAATATGCTACAGCTCTTGAGCAAGCTTCTGCAAATGGTGTAACCGTTTATAAGGATTCTGAGGAGTATAAGACAGCACTCAGTACAAAGTATACAACAGGCTATGATGAAGGAAAAATTGCAGGTGTAGAGAACTATAAGAGCTCAGAAGAGTATTCTACTATTCTCAACACTAAATATAATGATGGCTTTGTAGCAGGAACTGCTGAAGGCGCGCTTGCTTATACAAAGTCTGATGCATATAAAACAGCCATGGCTGACAAGTATGACGAAGGATACGATGATGGTTTTGTTGAAGGTGAGGCTCAATTTGACATAGCTCCTTTTATTGGTGCTATTTCGATAATGGCTTTAATTTCAATAGGAATTGTTATTGTTTGCTGGGTCAGAAAAAAGAGAGTTGGTTAATAAAATGGGAGCCTCGTTTTGAGGCTCCTTAATTTGGAGGTTGATATTTTGAAAAAAATTCTTGTTAAGCTTGTGACATACCTTTTTGTTTTGGCGCTGGTCTATATAACAGGTCTTGGAATTTTTACTTTTTGGAGGCTTTCATTATGAAGTTAAGG
>JAGBID010000144.1 GCA_017935165.1 Clostridia bacterium | reverse complement strand
TTTGATAAAATTATTGATTGCTTCAATAAAATGGCGGAAGAATTAGGTGGGGTGGAGACCTTAAGGACGGACTTTATTGCCAACGTCTCACACGAAATGAAAACACCTTTAAGCGTAATGCAGAATTACGGTACTTTACTGCAAAGTCCCAATTTGACGGAAGAAAAAAGAATGGAGTATGCCAAGGGTGTTACGGATGCTTCAAGAAAAATGTCAGATATGATGACGAACATATTAAAGCTAAACCGCCTTGAAAATCAGCAGATTTACCCTGACGTAAAGGAGTTTGATTTAGGCGAACAGCTTTGTGAGTGCCTTTTGCAGTACGAGAATATTTGGGAAAGCAAAAATATTGAAATCGAAACCGATATAGCGGATGATGTTAAAGTTAAAGCAGACAGCGAGCTTTTAAGTCACGTGTGGAATAACCTTTTTTCAAATGCTTTCAAGTTTACTGATGACGGCGGCAAGGTAAATGTAAGTTTAACAGCAACCGAGCATCACGCTATAGTAAAGGTTAAGGACAACGGCTGCGGTATGACTCCTGAAACCGGTGCCCATATATTTGAAAAGTTTTATCAGGGCGATAACTCCCGTTCTGTCAGCGGTAACGGTCTGGGCTTAGCCCTTGTTAAAAGGGTTGTGGACATTTTAGGCGGCGAAATTAAGGTGGAAAGCACTCTTAACAAAGGCTCACTCTTTACCGTTAAAATAAGGAGGCAGCCGTAATATGGATTTTAAGAAAATAGGCTTGGCACTTTTATTTCCCCATATAGCTATAATGATAATCCTTGTGCCTGCTTCTGCTTTTTTGCTTGTTTATTCTATGGTGTTTGTCGGTAAGGAAAGCGTGCTTGCAGTAATTTCCTACGTCCTTTCAGCTTACACCTTAACTATATGGTGCTTTAAAATACCTTACTTAATTAAGTACTTTAAAAATTTCAAGGAGAATAACAAGTACCTCAGAATATGGCGTGGGGATGAGGTGCTGCGAATAAAACTGCCCCTTTACGGCACCTTGGTTTTCAATACAGCCTATGCCGTACTGCAGCTGTGCCTTGGCTTGTATCACAAAACCTTCTGGTACTGTTCGCTTGCCTTTTATTATCTCTCCTTAGCGGTTATGCGGTTTTTCCTTGTAAGGCACACAAGAAAGTTTAAAGAAGCAAGGGAAATTCTTGCCGAATACAAAAAGTACCGTGCCTGCGGAATTGTGTTTTTAATTATGAACCTTTTCCTTGCTTTAATAATCTTCTTTATGGTTTACTGGGGCAGGACCTTTAATCACCACGAAATAACTACTATTGCAATGGCGGCATACACATTCACCTCCCTTACCCTTGCAATTATAAACGTGATTAAATATAATAAGCGAAATAACCCTATCTACTCAGCCTCCAAAGCAATAAGCCTTGCTTCGGCGGCGGTATCAATCCTTACGCTGGAAGCCACTATGCTTACTACCTTTGGTAAGGAAACAATGGATAATTTTACAAGGCAGTTGTTCCTTGCTCTTTCAGGTGCAGGTGTTTCTGCTTTTATAATAGCCATGGCTGTCTATATGATAATCAAGGCAAACAAAAATATTAAAAAATTAAAGGAGTTACCTGATGGAAAATAAAGAAAGTTTCGAGCTTACTTACTCGGCAAAACAGCAGGACGAAATAAAAAAGATAAGAGAAAAATATATTAGACCTGAAATTAAGGAAGATAAAATGGAGGAGCTTCGACGCCTTGATAAAGAAGCTTCAAATAAAGCTGCCACAGCATCCCTTATAATAGGAATTATAGGAGCCTTGATTCTTGGCAGCGGTATGAGTATGATTATGACGGACATAAACCTTTTTATTGGCTTAGGAAATAATGAAGCTTTAATTACAGGAATTATAGTTGGTGTTGTGGGTATTATTCTGGTAAGCCTTGCTTACCCCTTATATAACCGAATCCTTAAAAAGGAGCAGGAAAGAATTGCGCCTAAAATAATTGAGCTTACGGATGAGCTTATGAAATAAGTATTTTAAAGGCAGAGCGAGAAATAAGCTCTGTCTTTTTTTATATTTATGTGGTAAAATATAGCTATAAACTTTTTAAGGAATCAGTATGGATAAAATAAACGAAGCTGTTAAAAGAATCGAATATATGGAAAGGCTCTTTGATTTTCTTTTAAGCGTACCTTTAAGTGAGAAGGAGAAATTTTTAAAGGAACGAAAGGAGCTTGAAGCCTACTACGAAAGCAGCTTGTGGAAGGAGGATTTCCTTCTTGATGAGAAAGACTTGCTTCCAAAGGACTTAAAACGCGGTGTGCTTTCCGAGGACGGAATATATAATTACTTAATGGGTGAGGGTGATTAAATGCTTTTTATAACTACCGAGGATTTTATAGAAAAGGCAAAGGAATATAAAAGACTTAGCAAAGAGGAGGAAGCAGAGCTTTTTAAAATAGGTGGCACAGCTGCCCTTGAGAAAATTAAGGAGAGCTATTACCCCTATATTGCTTCACAATTAAAGACTTTGCCTGATGATTTGCAGAGTCTTGCTACACTTAATTACCTACTTATTTATCTTGAGAAGGCGGTTTCAAGCTTTAAGGGCGGTGAGTTTATTAATCACTTAAGCCGCTATTTAAGGGAAGCTAAAGTGAAAGCTATCGTATATAAGGGCGAAGCTTTGCCATTATATAAACCTGAGGAATAATTATGAACAATATATTTGAAAATGCCGAAGAAAAAATAAAGATGAACTGGGAAGTTCATCGCCAGGCTTTCGGGCCTATATTGGAGCCTGCCTTTCAAGAGAATCAGGAGGTAAGGCTTAAACTTTGCGCTGCCCTTAACTACATAAGCCGCAGGGAAGTTAAAAAAGGCTACGATATTTTAATGGAAATAAAAAAGTTCTGCATCTATAACGAGGATAAGGCTGCCTGGAATTATTTTATGGGACTTTGCTTTGAATTTATGGGCTCTAAAACAGAGATGGTCAAGTGGTACGAAAAGGCAAATGCTTATAAGCACGTATTTTATCTGCCTTATTTAAAGCTTGCAAAATGTTACCATAACGATGCAAGGTTCTTAAATGCGGAGCAGAATTATAATTTAGCTATAGAATGCCTCGAAAACGCCGAGGAGGATTATAAGGACGACCGTGTTTTAGGCTCAGCTTATGCAAACTTAACCTCCTGCCTTACTATGATGCACAGGTATAAGGCTGCTGAAAATACCTACAGAAAAGCAGTTAAGTATCCCGTCGGCAAGGGTACGGCGGCTATAGGTGCCATACTTTACGCCGCTATGGGAAATAAAGAGGAGACCGAAAGATTTTTAAAGTTAACGGAAAAGGAAATTCCGCCTCTATATCCTCACACAAAGCATATGACGGAGGATATTTTAAGCCACAAGCATCCGCACTTCTGTCCCGTGGAGCTTAATAAACAGCTTTTCTGTGAGTTTTGGACTTGGTTTTTACAGAATAAGGATAGTATAAAAGCTCAGGAAACGGAAACCTTGAAGACTTTTACGGAAAAACTGAAGCAGATTTTCACCTTCCTTGAAAGGGAAATAAGGTTCAGAATAACAAGGGAACAGGGAAAATACAAAATATATTTTTCCGACTTCTTTGCCATGGCTTTGAATTTCGGTTACAAGGAGTTAATTGATTCCTGCCCCGAGGATATAAGCAGGGAATTTGATTTCGGTATTGAAAGATAAACCTGCATATTGTAAAATAAAACGTGCAATAGTTGCAGATATAAAAATAAAATATGCAAGAAATTTAATATAAGAAAGGGAAAATTATGGGCTTTATTAAGAATTTAATGGAAAAGCTGGTGCCTGTTCCGAGGGAGCTTGGCTACATACTTGCAATTGACAGCAAAAAAATCCTCTATATGATAAGCATCACGGAGGAAAAGAAGAAAAAGGAATATATCTATACGGTAAGCTACGAAATAGGCCACCACGGCGTGAAGGAAGGTCCCATAAGCCATACGGAGGTAATTCCCGTTACCGCATTTAATTCTATGGAAAGCTTCAAGGAGACCTTCTATAATTTAAAGGGGCTTAAAAATTTCCCCGAGAATAGCTTCGAGGAGCTTTGGGACCAGATACAAAGTAAGCTTGATTAATAAGGGTTGAGGGTAGAAAAATGAATTTCGATTTTGATAAATTAAAAACGCTTATAAGAAAATGCTCCCTTGAATGGTCAGGCGGTTTACTGATGGGCTTGAGCATTATGTTTGGCGGAATTGGCGGTATTGCAGTAATAGTTATGACTATAGCAGGCGTAATAGACGTGGAGGAATCAGGCGGTATACTTCCCTATATTTTGAAGCTGCTGGCTATTATAATAGGCAGTGTTCTTGCCTTTATTCTGGGACTTTATTTATTCAAAAAGAGTAAGGTAGAGGTAATGCCCAAGGCTAAGAAGAATAAATACGGTGATTTCAGCCTGATAAAAGGTGTTAAAGAGGAAAGCGACAGCGTGACCTTAGCAAAAGGCTATATAAGAAACCTCAGTGAATTTGGGTTTAAGCGCGGTCCCTTTGACTTTAACCTTGCAGTATTTGTCACCGACTACTTAACAAAGCACGGCTTTACAATGGATTATGCGGAAATCGGCTTTATGGGTGACTGCGTATCCGCTGAGCCTTACTGTAAAAAGTATACAAGTGCCGATGCGTTTATTGAGTCAGCCGTATTTGACTTTGAAAAGAAAAGCGGAGAGGCTGCCGCAGACAAGCGCGGTTCCTTTGTAGGATTATTCTATGAATACATCCGAATGGAGTTTAATAAAGAGGGCGAAAGACTTTTTATTGACACCAAAAACGACCTTTACGTAAGGATGGAGCTTAAAAAGAACGGCGGCGCTGTTGAAACAGTTAAGAATCTTTTAAACCTTTTGAATATTACTTCCGACATTAAAGCAGAGGAAACCGCTCCCCTTAAACAGGAAAATGACGAAACCGATATAAAAATAAGGGGTATATTAACTGAAAAACAAACGGTAATTGATATTACGGAAATTAACCTTGCAGAGAAAAACCTGCAGGAAAATTTATCCTCCGTTCAGTTTGGCAAAACTTCCGTTATTTTTGACAGCGGAATAAAAGCTTCAAAGGAGCAGGATGCAGTTAAATTCTATAGGTACGTGGCGGCTGCAAATAAAACCACGGTAACTGAGGATGCAAAGGGTCATTTAGCTTTATTCAAATACGAAAAGCTTGTTCCCGTAAATGAGCTTGACAGCTTCACCCCTGATTATTATTCTGCCGATACAAAGTGGGAGAGATGGGTATATAAATCAAAAAATTCCTATTCCGGCTACGGTAACAACGAGCTGACAGAGATTTTACTTAACAGAAATCCCGAGTTTAAAAACCTTGCTTTCAGTAAGGGTAGGCTTGAAAGAGTTCTTGCGAAAGCCGCGGACGAGCAAAAAGCGAGAATCAGTAATGAGGAAAGAATTAAAGCCGAGGCTTTAAAGAGGGACGAAGAGTACAAAAAGAAGCAGGAAGAACAGAAGCACCGGTCCCGAACCGATTATCAGAATTACAGGGATTATGCGAATTATAAAGTACCGAAGCCTGAAAAAGGTCCCTTTGCCAAGGTGGAAAAATTCCGCTACAGACTTCACAGCGAGCTTGCCCTTGGCTTTGACAGAAATATACTTTTCCCATTAGGACCCCATTTTGAAACGGAATACGATGGCAGAATATGGGATAGCGTGTATATCGGTTTTGACCTGAGGCTGGGTAAGCCTTACGTTGAAGTTTCCGAAGGTTACGGCGGCTGGGCTCCAAGAAGTTACCAAAGAGAAATATCCTTCGAGGAATTCAATAGCCATGCTTTAAAGCACGCTCCTCAGTATGCAAAAATTACCGCGGATAATTGGCAGGAGTATTTTAAGGAGAAAATAGAAAAATTAAATTCCCTTAAGCCTGAAATCCATCCCGTGAAGATAACGGGCGCGGAGGTTTACAGCGTAACTGATGAGATGAGGGAGAATTTCTCCTATGCCTTTATTTTATTGAAGCAGACGTACGGCGCAAGCGTGGTATATTTCAGAAAGTGCGGTAACGAATTCAGGGCTTTCACCGCGCAAACAAGGGGAAACGACGCTTCAATTCCTAACTTTATCGGAAGCCTTAAAGAAGAATATATCACGAAAATTATGGAGGGCAGCGTTTCTATCGGTAAAGCGGATGCTTTCGACAGAGTTTTAACCGAGGAAGAGGCAAATTATCTTTTATACCGAATTTACAGAAAACGCGAAAGCGACGGCAAACCCTGGCACTCCGTAATGGGCGGCGATTTTGTAGCGGGCGCTTTGTATTTTAAAGACACTTACGTTGAAGCTGAAAAAACCGAAAAATTCGTGGAGCTTGAAATAAGTATTTCTGCAATCGCCAAAAACGGCGCCACAATAGCAAGGGAAGTATAATAAACTTATAAATAATAACACTCACTTTTATGAGAAAAACCTCCGGTTCATCCGGAGGTTTTTGCTTAATTAGTCAGTAGCATCAATAAAACAATCAATTATGTTCATTAAGCACTTTCTTTGCTTTTCATTCAGTGGAGTTATTTTAGCATTAAGAGAAGTTAAATAAATATCATTGTTTTCACCAAAGAATAAATAGTCACAAGAGACAGTAAGGACTAAACATATTTTTTTTATAGTTTCAAGCGAAGCACCGACTACACCTCTTTCAAGGTCTGATATATATTGCGGAGAAACGTCTATAAGTTCTGCCAATTGTTCCTGTGTAATACCTTTGGTTTCTCTGGAGTTTTTTATTCTTTCTCCTATTTCAATGTTGATTTGTTTTTTTGTTTTCATTTATTGCGCTCCTAATTACCTTTTTATAGCGTTACAATTGTTACTATTAGTTTATCTAAAAGAAGTATTGACAAACACAAAGTAATGGTATTATAATAAGTAATAGTAAAAGCATTAGTTTTTGAAAATATCAGTTTGATTCAAAAAAATTATAATTTAAATTATAATAATATAACATCAAATGGTTTTTGCTTTCAATAAATTATTGCTGATATAATTTAGGAGGGTTAATATGATTTATTATTTATTGAGTTTTTCTCGATCTGAATTGGAAGATATTTCTAAGTACGCATCATTATTATTCATTATTGGAATAGCTGTATTAATACTAATGTTCATATTTACTATCATTAAAGGTTCAGAAAAAGCCAAGAATTTAAAAAGTGACAACGAAAAACCTGCTGTTGTTATAATAGGAAAAGTATTAGAAAAGAAAATCGATAACAGCAAAGAGAACTGGGGCTTTGCCGAATACAAAAATAATGTTGAATGGATAATATTTGAAGATGCTGCCGGAATAAGAAGGAGAGTCAGAAATACAGATCCTGATCACATTTTGATTTCTGCAGGAGATACCGGTAAGCTTACCGTACGCGGTGAAACAATATATGGGTTTGAAAGAGATAAGAAGTAAAATTGATTTGTGGTGATGATAATGAAAAAAATATTGATGATAGCAGTGTCACTTGCTTTGATAATAACTGTTCTCGTGTCTTGCAGTGCAGATTCTATGGCTGTAAATAAGAATCCCAAAGGAGTTAGGACATATCAGGAATACAATTATTATTGCATTGATCTTGATGATGATATAGAAGAATGTTTTGGTAAATTGCATATATTAAGTCAAAATGTAATTAATTTTACATCTATGGAAGGTAAATCAGCAAGATTAGGTGTGACATACGTTTGTAAAGCAGAATGTGGAGGGTATGTTGCATATAACTCTAAGCATGAATATCAAGTGCTGTATTTTCCTGAAGATTTTCCTTACGAAGAAATAAGTGGAATTGCCAAGAGTTTTACATTATACGAATCCGGAGAAGTTAATATAAAAAGTGACTATACATACATGACTTTTGAAGAAGCCAAAAAATATAATCCTGAGTTAGATTGAACAAGTTATATTTTAAAAATGCAGGGCTCTGACCCTGCCTGAAAGCTGCTTTGATAAGCTTCCGTAACAGATACAAAGTAAGCTTGATTAGATGAAAAACGAGAATAATTAAGCACTTTAAATAAGTAAAATTATAGAGATA
>JAGBID010000143.1 GCA_017935165.1 Clostridia bacterium | reverse complement strand
GGTCCTGCTTGGGCTAACTCCCTCTTCGAAGATAACGCAGAGTTCGGTCTTGGTATGACACTTGCTCAGAACGCTGTTCGTGCAAGACTCCAGGAATACATTGACGGTATTGCTGCTAAGACAGAGAACGCTGAACTTAAGGCTGCTTGCGAAGCTTGGGTTGCTACAAAGGACGATTCCAAGGCTAATGACGGCGCTACAGCTACATTAATCGCTGAGCTCGAAAAGGTTGCAGACTGCGGTTGCGAAATCGGTCAGCTTGCTAAGAAGGCTCTCCAGGATAAGGATTACCTCGCTAAGAAGTCCATGTGGATCCTCGGTGGTGACGGTTGGGCATACGACATCGGCTTCGGCGGTGTTGACCACGCTCTCGCTTCCGGCGAAAACATCAACATCCTCGTATTCGATACAGAAGTTTACTCCAACACAGGCGGTCAGGCTTCCAAGGCTACACCTGTTGGTTCCGTTGCTCAGTTCGCAGCAGCAGGTAAGTCTGTAAAGAAGAAGGATCTCGCAGCTATCGCAATGAGCTACGGTTACGTATACGTTGCACAGATCGCTATGGGTTCCGATATGAACCAGTGTATCAAGGCATTCAGCGAAGCTGAAAGCTACAACGGTCCCTCTCTCATCATCGCATACGCTCCCTGTATCAACCACGGTATCAAGGGCGGTATGGGCGTATCTATGACAGAAGAGAAGAAGGCAGTTGCTGCAGGTTACTGGCATAACTTCCGCTTCGATCCTCGCCGTGCTGATCAGGGCCTCAATCCCTTCCAGCTCGACAGTAAGGCTCCCTCCGCTTCTTACCGTGACTTCATCATGGGCGAAGTTCGTTACAACAGCCTTACACGTGCATTCCCCGAGCGTGCAGAACAGCTCTTCCAGAAGGCTGAAAAGTATGCTGCTGAGAAGTACGAGAAGCTCAAGAACATGGCTGAATAATTTATATAAATCGTATAAATTAGCTTCATAAATAAAAATGGCGTCAAGGTCACAAGCCTTGGCGCTTTTTTACGTCTTATTTTCTTTTCTGCCGCATAAATTATATTAAAAAACAAAGCGGTGGTAAAATATGAGCAAATTTACGGAGAACAAATTTCATCTGTTAAGTATAGAGGAATGCGAAACCATTCTTCAATCAGATATGAAAGCCGGCCTTAGAGACAAAGAGGCTGAAAGAAGGCATAGGGAAAACGGAGCCAACATTATTGAAAACGGTAAAAAGCAGGGAATAATTTATAAGTTCCTTTCACAGTTTAAGGATTTAATGATAATCATCCTGCTAATATCAGCCCTGATATCATTTATAATGTCAAAAGTAGAAGGCAGCGAAAGTGCCGATGCTTTTATAATCCTTTTTATAGTTGTAATAAATGCGATAATAGGTACCGTTCAGGAGTATAAGGCAGATAAGGCAATTGATGCCCTTAAAAAATTGAGTTCACCTAAGGCAACAGTGCTTCGAAACGGAAGAAAACAATGTATAGAATCATCAAAAGTTGTTCTTGGTGATATTGTTATTTTAAAGTCGGGTGACGTATGTCCTGCTGATGTAAGGCTTATTGATTCGGTAGAATTATATGCCGAGGAAAGCTCCTTGACAGGTGAAGCAGATGCCGTGCATAAAAGTGAAGAATATGAAGTAAAAGAAGTAAGTGCTGTAAGCGAAAGGAAGAACACAGTTTTTGCAGGCTCAAACATCGTATCAGGCCACGGAAAAGGAATGGTAACAGCTATTGGCTCGAATACGGAAATGGGAAAAATTGCAAATATGCTTAAAACTGAAGCTTCACCCGAAACACCGCTTACCAAAAAGCTTAATTACATAAGCAAGGTCCTTGCATTTATTGTTGTGCTGATATCATTAGTCATTTATCTTTTGGGAATTATAAGAGGCAACAATCCCGTAAATATGCTTATGATTTCAATAAGCCTGGCTGTAGCCGCCATTCCCGAAGGTTTAGCTGCCGTTGTTACAATTGTGCTTGCTTTAGGTGTAAAGCGAATGGCTAAGAAAAATGCCATAATAAGAAAACCCTTGGCTGTTGAAACCTTAGGCAGTACTACTGTAACATGCTCTGATAAAACAGGTACTTTAACGGAAAACAAAATGACAGTTACAAAGCTTGCTTCAATTGGCGGTTTTTTGGGAGCAGGAAACGAACTGAGAAGGAATATAATAACTCTTGCATCCCTTTGTAATAACAGCGAAGTAAGTGTAAAAGGGGAGGTTAAGGGTACTCCCACGGAAAAAGCTATTACCGAATGCTATATAAATGAATGCAGCGGAAATCTTGTCTATAAAAGAATAGGGGAGATTCCCTTCAGCTCTAAAAGAAAAATGATGACAACCGTTCATCAAAAGGAAAACGGCTTTCTTATTGTATGCAAAGGAAATCCCGAGGTTATATTAAATAAATGCACCCACTATGAAAAGAATAACGCAGTGCTGCCTTTGGACAGCTTTGCGCTGAGCAGAATAAATTCTCTTAATACAGAAATGGAAAGCGAAGCCTTAAGAGTTCTTGCTGTTGCAAAAAAGGAAGAAAAAGCTTTAAGTGAAAATGATAATGAAATTGAAAGCAATCTTGTATTTGTGGGATTAATAGGTATTGAGGATAAACCCAGAAAAGAAGTAAAGAGTGCTGTAGTATGCTGTAAAAATGCCGGCATTAAACCTGTTATGATAACAGGCGACCAACCGGGCACAGCTATTTCAATAGCTAAGAAGACGGGAATAATCCGTGAAAAAGAGCAGGGAAAAGTATTAACTGGCGAAACCTTAAAAAACATTAGTATAGATGAGCTTTCGAAAATAATCAATAACTACAGCGTATTTGCGAAAGTCAGCCCCGAAGATAAAATGAAGATAGTAAAAGCTTATGAAAAAAACGGGGAAATAGTAGCTATGACGGGTGATGGAGTAAACGACGCACCTGCACTTAAAACAGCCGATATAGGCTGTGCTATGGGAAAAAACGGCACTGAAGCTGCAAAAGGAGCCGCTGACATAGTGCTGACAGACGATAATTTTGCAACCATTGTGGAGGCGGTTAAGGAAGGCAGGAATATCTTTGTCAATATCAGAAAAACTATTCATTTCCTTATCTCTTCAAATATCGGCGAAGTATTACTTATATTTGCTTCCTTCCTTTTCTCGCTGCCCGTACCTTTACTTCCTACACAGCTTTT
>JAGBID010000142.1 GCA_017935165.1 Clostridia bacterium | reverse complement strand
GATTAATTCCTATGTTATTGTGAAATCAAATAATGCGGAAAGAATTTTTAAAGGTTATGAAAAAATTAATTATATCAGTACTTTTAACCCTGTCACTTTTAATTACAATTACATCTTTTACTTATTGTCCCCGAACCAAATTTAATGTCTATAATGATAAATACAATTATTTTTACCAAAAAGCAGAGGGCTTATATCGTTGGATGGAAGCGATTTTCATCGCAGAATATGTAGGTGAAATTGATGAATATTATTGTAAATTCATTGTAACAGAAAAAATCTCCGGCGAAGCGGAACTCGGTGAATGCATCGTAAAAATACCAATAAATTATAATAATGTATATAGTACGGAAAATACTGAAAAGTATTTCATTGAGGTTGAACGGGGCAGAAATGACCTTGTTAAGGATTTGGTTATCGGTGAAAAATACCTTATCTATGCTGATAAAATATCTGTAACAAAAATTGACGGAAATATAATGAAGTATTACGAAAATCATTTTGTATTACCTTATGATTTTCCAATAAATGAACCTGATATAGATATCGAAAAAGCCGTAGGTTTAGCAGATTTTGTTAAATGGCTTAAGTTAAAGAGTTTATATTATGGATTAAAATAATAAATTAAATAAAACTCAGTAGGGGAAACCTTACCGAGTTTTTTATTATAAAAACAAAAAAGAGAACGGAACCTTTAGTTCCGCTCTCCTTGGCCGTGCCTTTAGTCGAAATAAAAAATGAGGAAGTGATGAATGAATTGATGAATTAATGAAGAAGTATATATAAAGAAGACAACAAAATTCACATTTGTTACAACATTGTAACCTTTGACTATATATTACCACAGCTTTTTAAAAATATCAAGAGTATTTCTTATTTGGTAATAAATATTTACAATTTTGTAACAATTAAACTAATTTTTAAATAATGTAAAAAACAGTAGATTTTATAAGAAAACTATGGTAAAATATATTTTAGTTTTTTACTTTAAATAAGCAAAGGATTTAATTTAAATGCTCTATTGCACTAAATGTAAAACCGTATGTGAAGCTAAAAACACAACCTGCCCTAACTGCAAGAGGAGTAAAAGCCTCAGGGAAGCAAAGGATGAGGATATGGTCTTCTTTGACCGCCTCGGTGAAGTTGACGCCTACGAAATTTCTGTTTTACTTGAGGAAAACGCCATCAAATACGAGCTGCACGATATTCCCTTAAGCTTATCGGAAAGCACTTACGATGCTACAAAATCAAGAACGGACAGAAACCTCTACGTTGAATACCGAAATATCGAAAACGCAAGAAAGATTATAAACGACTATTATTTCAGTACGGCTCCTGAAATTGCCGAAAGTCCTGCAGATGAAAAACCTGAGGTGAAAAATATAGTCTCAAGCTCAGCCTTTATCATTTTATTTATGGTTTTGGTAGGAATTACGGTTTTATTTACCGACTCAATTGCAAACTTTATAAGAAGTCTTTTCGGCTTCTGATTTGAAAGGAAGTATAAAAAATGAAATTTGAATCAAAATGTTTACACTCAGGCTACAAACCCGGTAACGGCGAGCCCAGAGTAATGCCCTTAGTACAGTCCACAACCTATACTTACGAAAGCAGTAAGGAAATGGGCGACCTTTTCGACTTAAAGGCAGAAGGCTTTTTCTACACACGTTTAGGTAACCCCACACTTGACTTCGTAGAGAAGAAAATAGCTGATTTAGAGGGCGGCGTAGGCGCTATGCTTACATCCTCAGGTCAGGCTGCTTCTTTAATGAGCATTATGAACATCTGTAAGGCAGGCGACCACGTTGTAGCATCTGCTGCTATTTACGGCGGTACCTTTAACCTTTTCAATAAAACCCTTCGCGATATGGGTATCGACTTTACTTTCGTACACGGTGACGCAACCGAGGAGGAGCTTAAAGCCGCTATCAAGGATAACACCAAGGCATTCTTTACCGAAACACTTACTAACCCCGCTTTAGTAGTTACTGATATTGAGCTTTGGGCAAATGTAGCACACGGCATTAAGGTTCCTTTAATTGTGGATAATACTTTCCCCACACCTTATAACTGCAATCCCTTCCTTTTCGGTGCTGATATAGTAGTTCACTCCACAACAAAGTATATGGATGGCCACGCAGTTCAGACAGGCGGCGTAGTAGTGGACAGCGGTAATTTCGACTGGGTAGCATCAGGCAAATTCCCTATGCTCACAACTCCCGATGAGAGCTACCACGGCGTAACTTACACAGAATCTTTCGGTAAGGCTGCATACATCACAAAGGCAAGAACTCACTTAATGCGTGACTTAGGCGCTCAGGCAGCTCCCATGAACGCATTCCTCTTAAACTTAGGTCTTGAAACTCTCCCCATAAGAATGGAGCGCCACTGCTTTAACGCACAGAAGGTAGCTGAATTCTTAGAAGCTAACGATATGATCTCCTGGGTAAATTTCCCCGGTTTAGAGAGCAACCCCTATCACGAAAGAGCAAAGAAGTATATGCCTCACGGCACCTGCGGCGTTGTTTCCTTCGGTATCAAGGGCGGCAGAGAGGCAGCTACAAAGTTTATGGACAGCTTAAAAATGGCTTCCGTAGTAACTCACGTTGCCGATATAAGAACCTGTGTACTTCACCCTGCAAGCACAACTCACCGTCAGCTTACTGACGAGCAGCTTGAAGCAGGCGGTATTTCAGCTGATTTAATCCGTTTCAGCGTAGGTATTGAAAATATCGACGATATTATCGAGGATATCACTCAGGCACTTGAAGCTTGCAAAAACTGATTATAACAAAGGGCAGGACTAAAATCCTGCTCTTTTTCATATATTTAAGCACCAAATTTAAAAGAGGTGCGTGTATGATAATTAAACTTAATAAAAAGCATTTGGTGATTATCTCTCTGTGTGCTTTGGTAGTGGTAACAACAATAATAGGTTCCTTGCTGAAAAGTGATACTGCTGTTGCCGTTTCCTCCGAAATTACAAATTGGGGCCTTTCCTTTAAAGAAGAGGGCAAGGCGCCTATGGGAAATTTAAGCCAAACAGAGCTCAGTAAATACGATGCCGCATT
>JAGBID010000141.1 GCA_017935165.1 Clostridia bacterium | reverse complement strand
TGCGGCAACCCTTACCTTGAAGATTTAAAGAAAACTTCAAGCTATACCTTTACTGCAAGAACTGTGTTCCCTTCCATTACACTCCCGTGCCATCTTTCTATGTTCCACAGTGTGCCGCCTGAAAGGCACGGCACATTAAATAATGATTACAGCACTCCCGTGCGCCCCGTAAGCGGACTTTTTGAGCAGGTAAAATTCGCAGGCAAAAGCTCAGCTATGTTCTACGGCTGGCACCCCTTAAGGGATATTTGCCGCAGCGGCTCATTAACAGCAGCTGAGTATTTAAACGCCTATGCCATGGAGCATACAGACGGCATTTTAACCGATAAGGCTTTAAGCTTTATTAAGGCGGCTTCCCCCGATTTTGTATTCCTTTATATGGTTGAAACCGATGAAAAGGGCGGCCACGATAACGGTTGGATGAGTGAAACTTATCTTGATTATATTTCCTGCGCCATTAATAACGTTAAACGCGTTATTGAAGAGGTGGGGGATGAGTATACCGTAATTGTTACTGCAGACCATGGCGGTCACGACAGAGGCCACGGCAGTGATAGCCCTGAAGATATGACTATTCCTATGATTTTCCACGGAAAAGAGTTTGAAGCCAAAAAAGAACTTCACGGTGTAAGTATTCTGGATATAGCCCCTACAGTTGCGGATATAATGGGACTTGTAAAGCCCCGCGAGTGGGAAGGTAACTCTTTAATTTAAGGTTTATAATTTATAAGGGAGCGGTTAAATCGCTCCCTTTTTCTTTCTAAAGGTGTTGATAAAAGCATTATAAATCTGTTATAATTATTGTGGTGATTTATATGGTAACGGATTCAAACTTTCATACTCATACTACTTACTGTGACGGAAAAAGTACCCCTGAGGAAGTGGTGCTATCAGCTATAGAGAAAGGTTTTCGTGCGATTGGTTTTTCAGGTCACAGCGGTCCCGGTTTTTGCACCTACAAAATAAGGGATCTGAGCGCTTATAAAAATGAAATAAACGCATTGAAGAAAAAATATAAAAATGAAATTGAAATATATCTGGGAGTTGAGGAGGAAGCTTTAAGCTATTTAAACCGCGAGGAGTTCGACTATATTATAGGTGCTTCCCATTACGTAGAAAAGAACGGTGAATACTACCCCGTGGACTCCAATATAGAGAAGTTTAATAAATGCATTGAGGTCTTTGGCGGCGATTATTTAAAATTCAGCGAAGCTTACTTTGAAAGGTATTTAACATACCTGAAAATAAGAAAGCCGGATATTATTGCTCACTTCGATTTAGTAACTAAATTTGACGAAAAAAACAGCATAGCTCTCGGCAAGGACCCGAAGTACCGTGAAATTGCTATGAAATATTTAAAGGGAGCTGTAAATGTAGGTTCTGTTTTTGAAATGAACACAGGCGCCATTTCCCGCGGCTACAGAAAAACACCTTACCCGTCTATGGAGCTTCTTTACGAGCTTAAAAGGAGTGACAGCAAAATAATGATAAATTCCGACAGTCACCACAGGGATACAATTGCCGAAAGCTTTGAGCTTTGCGAGGATATTCTTAAGGACATAGGTTTTCAGTTTATATATACAATTAAGAAGGGTGAATTTGTAAAGGTACCCCTTAAATGAGATTTTTGGATAAATTAAAAGAGGATAAATTAAATTACTTTAAAGCCAATGACAAGGAAGAAAAGGTTTTAAATGCTCACTATTTTTCATCCTACAAAAATACCTTTGTGTTGAAAACAGGAAAGTACAGCGGCGCTTACCTTTTCTTTATATGGATGGGAAAAAAGGTAAGTGACCCTCAGCTTATTAAACACGAGTACGGCCATAAGCTGCAAAGGAAAAGGCTTGGCTTCATTAAATATATAGGAAAGGTGTTTATTCCTTCCTTTATTTGCCACAGACTATGGGTGAAAAATAAGCTGCCCTACAGCTATTATTCACTGCCGTGGGAATATGAGGCGGATAATTTAGGCGGCGTTAAAAGGGAGAACACAGAGCTTTTTACGGATAAGGAAAAATTACGTGTAAAAAATTTGATAAAATTATTTAGAAACGAGGGAGTAAAGTGAAGATTTTAATTCAAGGCGATTCTATTACCGACTGAGGTATTATTAAAACCAATACATGTTATCTTAACCACCTGATGGCTCA
>JAGBID010000140.1 GCA_017935165.1 Clostridia bacterium | reverse complement strand
TAAATGTACCGCTGCTGATATTGTTGGCTGCAGAACTACAAGGGATAGAAAAGAAAGGGACGCAAACAATGCTTAAACGATTTATTGCATACTATAAACCTCACAGACTTATGTTTGCCGCTGATATGCTGGCTGCACTTTTAATTTCTGTTATCGGTATGGTTTACCCTATGGTGACAAACAGAATGCTTAACGACCTTATACCAAACAAAATGTACAGTGGTATTATTATTGCAGGTATAATAGTTCTTGTTCTTTACGTAATAAGACTGCAGCTTCGCTACTTTGTTCAGTACTACGGTCATATTATCGGTACAAAAATGCAGGGTCAGATGAGAAGAGACCTTTTCAATCACCTTGAAAAGCTCCCCTACACCTTCTTTGATAACCACGAAACAGGCAGTATTTTAACAAGAATCACCAGCGACCTTTTCGAAGTTGCTGAGCTTGCACACCATGGTCCTGAAAACCTTTTCATAAGCATTATTATGATAGTAGGTTCTTTTATTTACCTTTGCTACATTGACGTTTACCTTACACTCATTATATTCGCCTGTGTGCCCATTATGGTACTTGTTTCCGTTGTAATGAGAAAGAAGATGCGTGAAGCATTTACAGAGAGAAGAAAGAGCACAGCCACAATCAATGCTGCTACAGAATCAAGCATTACAGGTATACGTGTTACAAAGGCTTTTACAAACGCTGACAAAGAAATGGAAAAATTCGAAATCGGCAACCAGCAGTTTATTGAAGCCAGCCGTAAATCCTACGACGCTATGGGTAAATTCTTCGCTTCCACCTCCTTTGTAACTGATGTATTTAACGTAATTTTACTTATTGCCGGCGGTCTTTTCCTCTATAGCGGCAGAATCAATTTCGGTGATTATTCCACATTTATCGTTTCTGTTAACCTCTTCATAAGCCCCGTTAACACACTTATCGGCTTTGTTGAGCAGTACCAGAACGGTACAACAGGTTTCAGACGTTTCCTTGAAATTATGGATGAAGAGCCTGAAAAGGACAGCCCCACAGCAGAACCCCTTACCGATGTAAGAGGCGATATTGAATTTAAAAACGTTAGCTTCAGATATAACGACGAACGTGAAATTCTTGATAACATCAGCCTTAACGTTAAAAAGGGCGAGATATTTGCTTTAGTCGGACCTTCCGGCGGCGGTAAAACAACAATCTGCCACCTTATCCCCTCCTTCTATAAAATTCAGGAAGGCGAAATTTTAATTGACGGAAAGAACATTAACGATATAACCCTTGAGTCCTTAAGAAAGAATATCGGTATAGTTCAGCAGGATGTTTTCCTGTTTAACGGTACTATTCGTGACAATATCCTATACGGCAGACTTGATGCTACGGATGAGGAAGTTTATGAAGCTGCAAAGCGCGCTAACATTCACGATTACGTAATGAGCCTTGAAAAGGGTTACGATACAGAAATCGGTGAGCGTGGCGTAAGACTTTCCGGCGGTCAGAAACAGCGTCTTTCAATTGCAAGAGTATTCCTTAAGAATCCTGCAATATTAATCCTTGACGAAGCTACCTCCGCACTTGATAACACTACTGAAATTCTTATTCAGCAGGCACTTGACGAGCTTTGCAAGGGCAGAACAACTATAGTTGTTGCTCACAGACTCTCCACCATTAAGAGAGCTAAGGAAATTGCAGTCATTTCCGAAGGTCATATTATCGAGCAGGGCACTCACGAAGAACTTATGAACTTAGGCGGTACATACAAAAACCTCTACAGCCTCCAGTTCAGAGAAGACGACGCTATTTAATTTAAATTTAATAACAAAAGCAGCCAAGTAAGAAATTACTTAGCTGCTTTCTTTTATGCTTTAATGTAACCTGAATCCATTTTAATTTTAGTTTCATCTTTCATATTATCGCCGAAATACAGGTCGTGAATTTTGTTTGCCACTTTCATTCTGCCATCCTCATAGGCTGAATTTGAAAGTAAAAGAATATCAAAATCATATTCAGGAAGATAAATGTGAAGTGTTCTGAAGCCCGCGTGACCGCCATTATGCCTTATATGCATTTTACT
Source organism: Clostridia bacterium (assembly GCA_017935165.1). Taxonomy (GTDB): domain Bacteria; phylum Bacillota; class Clostridia; order Oscillospirales; family Acutalibacteraceae; genus SIG603. Next base: position 2,301 of record JAGBID010000140.1, on the reverse strand, counting down.
GTGCCAAGGGCATACGGTACAGCCAAAACCCATGCTATTCATTGGAGAAGGAGTTAATACAAGCTGCCACGTTCAGGCTTTAAAAGTAGTTTATATTTTAAAGCTCTGTATAAAGCGGCGGCATCATCCATAGTACCAACTATATCCCCTGCCCCATATAACCAGTCTTTGGAACTTTCGATATCAGTTACTATTCCGTTTACCCTCTCGTACCCCATAACTCTTTTCTCATTGTTATTATAAAGAACGTCAAACGTTGCTGTTTTCATTTCAAGGGGCGTAAACACCTCTTTTTTCATATAGTCGTAATAATTCATACCGCTTACGTTTTCGATTATAAGGGCACACAGAACGAAATTTACGTTAGCATACATTTGACCTTCACCGGGTTTAAAGTGTGAGGGATATTCAGTAATAAGCATTAAATGCTCACGTATCTTCTCATTAGGTCCGGATATATATTTATCAGCAAATGCTTTTTCCTGCTCAAAATCAGGTATACCGCTTGTGTGGTTAAGTAAATGACTTATATTAAGATTTTTATCAAAACCTTTTGCCTCGGGCACGTATACTGACGGATGATTATTTAAATCTATAAGGCCCTTTTCGTAAAGTAACATAAGACCCATAGCACACAAAGGCTTACTCATTGAGTAAAAATTAAATACGGAATTTTGATCTATCTGTGTCTTTGCTTCTATATTTGCGTATCCTACAGATGAATTGTAAATTATCTCACCCTTTGAAGTGACTCTTACAATTCCCATAAATCCCGAATCTTTATAATATTCGTTTAAATATTTATCAAGCTTACTTCTGAAGTCTTCCAAAATAACACCCCTTTGCTTTTATTATAAACGTTCCCCTGCTATAAATGCAATAAAATTAACCTTTGTTTTTAGTATATAAGTATTTATGTATGTAATAAAAAAGGCTGTAAGCATAAACTTACAGCCTAATTTATTAAAGGTTATAGTACTTATCAAACTCAGCGGGATGAGGAATTGCAGCAAGCTGACGACACTCCTCGCGCTTTGTTTTAATGAAGTTTGTGATAAGCTCTTTGGGGAATACTCCGCCTGCTGTTAAATAGTCGTTATCCTTTTCAAGAGCGTTTAAAGCCTCGTCAAGTGATACAGGAAGGTGTGAAAGCTTAGCCTTTTCCTCGTCGCTTAAATGGTAGAGGTTAACATCGTAAGGACCCCAACCGTTTTCGTGAGGATCTATCTTGTTAATAACACCATCAAGACCTGCCATAAGGATGGCTGCATAACAGAAGTAAGGATTACATGTAGCATCGGGGTTTCTAAGCTCAAAACGGCGCTTATCGGGGCTCTTTGCATAAGCAGGAATACGGATAACTGCGCTACGGTTAGAAGTAGCATAGCCAACTGTAACGGGAGCTTCGAAGCCTGGAACAAGGCGCTTAAAGGAGTTTGTGCTGGGGTTAGTTATAGCACAAAGAGAAGATATATGCTTTAAAAGACCGCCCATAAAGTAGTGCGCTGTCTGACTTAAGTGAGAATAACCGTTATCATCGGAGAATATGGGCTCGCCATCCTTGAAAAGAATCATATGAACGTGCATACCACTGCCAGCCTCACCGTAAATAGGCTTAGGCATAAAGGTTGCGCTCTTGCCGTACTTTAATGCTGTATTGTGGATGATATACTTTATCATCATAGTAGCATCCGCCATATGAACAACTTCGCCAAGCTGAGGCTCGATTTCAAACTGACCTGATGCTGCAACCTCGGGATGGTGGTAATTTATTTCAATACCTGCATCCTTCATAAGCATACACATTTCACTGCGGCACTCGTAAGAAATATCAAAGGGCTTTGCAATATGGTAGTTTTTCTGCTTGGGTACTATAACACCCTTGCCCTCTGTAGCGCTGTTCCAGTAGGACTGCTTTGCATCAACGGAAGCTCCTATATAATTGCTCTGAACATCCCATGTAACGTCATCAAAAAGATAGAATTCAAACTCGGGAAGGATCTTCATTGTATCGGCAATGCCTGATTCTTTCATATACTCTACAGCTGCCTTAATGATGTTTCTGGGATACTGTGCAAGAGGCTTATTTTCAGGGGATGCAATAATCATTGCGTTACCTGTCATAGAAAGTGTGGGAATACTGCAGAAAGGATCTATAAGTGCTGTATCGGGGTCGGGGATAAACACCATATCGCTCTTCTCAACAACAGCGTAACCGTAGTTGGAAGCGTCGAAACCTATACCGCTTTTCATTGTATCCTCAGAAAAATTCTCTGCAGGAATTGTTACGTGGCGATACTG
>JAGBID010000139.1 GCA_017935165.1 Clostridia bacterium | reverse complement strand
TGCTAAGGAAAATAACCTTAAGGTTTTCCATAAGGTAGACAAAAATACATGATGGAACGTGCTTTGCTTTATAATTCTGCAAATAAACTCAGCTTGTACGATAAGCTTTTCCCTTGGGATTATTACCTTGTTGCAAGGGAGTTTATTAAGGAAAAAACCGCATTTGTAAATTTGGCGGGAAATTTTACCGAAAAACTGCTGGAAAATAAGTATAGCCCGAGCATTATCAGGGAGATAAGCGGAACCGAGCCATCTTTAACCGAGGCTTTAATAAATGCAGGTGCAAAAATCTACGGCAACCTCAATGAAATTGATGATAACAGCTTAAATCTTATCACAAGCCGTTTTGCGCCTATCGATTTAAAGCTTGTTAAAAGCAAACTTAAAAAAGGCGGTCACCTTATAGCTGAGGAAATCGGTTTTGCTTCTTTTGAAAGTGTTGCTTATGCTTTGGATATGGAGGATATGCTGCCTTCCTTTAACAGTCAGAATAACCTTGAAAACAGAAAGCAGCAGCTTTTAAATGAAGGTTTCAGAGTCGTTACAAGAAATCAGGAGTATAAGAAAATTTTGCTTAATAAAGCAGAGCTTGCAGAGTTTATAGCTGCGCTTTCGGTGTTTTTTGCTAATGCTAAGCTTTTTGAAAGAGAACTTGAAAATATCAATAAAGAAAAATTCAGCGTAGTTTTGCACTGCTATATTTATACAGCTAAAAAATTAAATTAAAAATCAAGTCCTTGAAAACCAGCTTAACCGGTTTTTAAGGGCTTTTTTTGTTAACTAAAAAATATAATGTTTCTTATCTGTAATATTTCCTATTGAATATTGTGTATAAAAATGATAAAATTTATTTGTAGAAATATTTTTATTTTTAAAGCTTTGGGTAAATAATATGAACATTAAAAAGTGGAAGGTAGTCCCGTTCAATAAGAATAAAGCGGAAATGTTAGCGGAGTCCTATTCGATACCCGCTTTACTTGCTGCACTTTTTTCTGCAAGGGGAATTGACACAGAGGAGCGTATTGCGGAATTTATAAGCGAGCCTTGTGAGTTTGATGACCCCTTTATGCTGCTTGATATGGATAAAGCGGTGGACAGAATTATTATGGCGATTGAAAATTTTGAACGAATCGCGGTTTACGGTGACTATGATGCGGACGGTGTAACCTCCACAGCGTTGCTTTATACTTTCCTTCGAAGTAAAGAAGCTGACGTTATGTATTATATTCCTTCCCGTGAAGGTGAAGGATACGGCATGAATGAAAATGCTGTCGAGCACCTTGCAAGCTTAGGCGTTGACCTTATCATAACAGTTGATAACGGTATTGCCTCAGTCAAGGAAGTTGAAAAGGCTAAGGAGCTTGGCATTGATGTTGTTGTAACAGATCATCACAGACCTCAGGGCGTTTTGCCTGATGCCGTAGCGGTTGTTGACCCTTACAGAGAAGGCTGCCAGAGTGTGTTTAAAGACTTTGCAGGTGTTGGTGTCGCCTTCAAGCTTATATATGCAATTGAAATGGATTTAGGCAACCCTGATGAGCTTATATACGAGTATGGTGACCTTGTTACCTTAGGTACTATCGGCGACATTGTTCCCCTTGAAAGCGAGAACAGAACCTTAGTAAGGCTTGGTTTACAGCTTTTAAGCGAATCTGTCAGACCGGGTATAAAGGCGCTGATTGAAAAAGCCGGTGTTACTGACAGAGAGCTAAATGCCTCGGTTGTTGCTTTTTCCCTTGTACCCAGGCTTAACGCCACAGGAAGAATGGGTAATGCGGAAACCGCTGTTAAGCTTCTTATAACAGATGATGAGGAAGAAGCTTATTGTCTTGCGGATTCGGTATGTGACGATAATAACGACCGCCGCAGCGTTGAAAGCGAAATATGCGAAAAGGTAATGAGCATAATAGAAAGCGACGAAAGCATAAAGTATAGCCGTGTTATAGTTGTAAGCGGTGAGAATTGGCACCATGGAGTAGTGGGAATTGTGGCTGCAAGAATTACCGAAAAATACGGTAAACCCTGCATCATAATTTCCGAAGCAGACAGTGAAGCCAAGGGCAGCGGCAGAAGCGTGGAGGGTTTCAATCTCTTTGAAGCTATTTCAGATTGCAAGGATATTTTAGTAAGGTTTGGCGGTCATCCTATGGCAGCGGGTGTTACTCTTGAGAAGAAAAATATAGAAAAATTCAGGGAAAGAATAAACGCTTATGCAGCCGCAAATATGAGCTTTATGCCTGCGCCTGAAGTTGTTATCGATTTAAAGCTGCAGCCAAAAGCTTTAAGTACAGCAATACCCGATATGCTTAAGGTGCTTGAACCTTACGGTGCGGGAAACAGTATGCCTGTGTTTGGACTTTACTGTATGAAAATTCAAAGTATAACTCCCGTTGGCGGTGGTAATCACTTAAGAATTTCAGTAGTAAGGGACAACGTAAGTGTAAATTGTATGAAGTTTTCAACAACGGTAAACGAGTTTCCTTACAAGGTGGGCGATATGGTGGATATTGCCTGTGTTCTTGAAAACAAAATATACAAAGGCAGCCAAAATCTTTCTGTTTATGTTAAGGAGATAAGGGAAACAGGTGTAGATGACGAGGTTTATTTAAAATCCTACCGCCTTTATGAAAGAACAAAAACAAAAGAACCTATGGAGCAGGGCGAAGCTTTAAGCATAAGACCAACAAGAGAGGATTTAGCGGAAATCTATCGTTTTATACGCGCTATGGCTGGTTTTAAAGGCTCTGTTTACAGATTTATTAATACCTTCCCGGGGCAGACTATCGGTAAAGTACTCTTCTCGCTTGATGTTATGTCAAGAAACGGATTGATATCAGTTAAAACTCAGGGTGACAGCCTTGAAATCACTTTGCTCCCGGTAAAGGGTAAGGTAGATATAATGGCTTCCTCACTTTTTGATAATATAAAGGTAAAATAAACGGCACATTTTCTTCGGGATATCCCCGACTAAGGAGGGCTCCTGAATAGGAGCGTATATAAAATGCAAGTTAGAACACGAAGTTATGAAGATCTTGTAAAATTAATAGAGGAAAGCGGAAGAAGTTATAATTTCCCTCTTATCGAGAAAGCTTATAAAATCGCAGAAAAAGCCCACGACGGTCAGTTAAGAAGCTCAGGCGAGCCTTATCTTATCCATCCTGTTTCCGTTGCCTGCATACTTGTTGAACTTGGTACGGATTCAGCTTCAATTATTGCAGGCTTACTTCACGATGTTGTAGAAGATACGGAGATGACTCTTGATGACGTTAAGAAGGAATTCGGCAAGGAAATAGCTGTACTTATCGACGGTCTTACCAAAATCGGTAAAATTCCCTTCTCCTCCCGAGAAGAGCAGCAGGCAGAAAATATCCGTAAAATGCTTATGGCAATGGCTGAGGATATAAGGGTTATTATCATAAAATTTGCGGACAGAATGCATAATTTAAGTACCCTTGAGTATGTTAAGCCCCAGAAGCAGAGGGATAAGGCTGTTGAATGTATTGAGGTTTATGCTCCTATTGCTCACAGACTTGGTATCCGTGCTGTTAAGGAATATATGGAGGATGTCTCTCTCCGTTACCTTGATCCCGTAGCTTATAATGAGATTCTTGAAAATCTTGAGTCAAAAAGCGGTCAGCGTGCAAAATTTATTGAGGATACCAAGGCAGAAATCCTTAACAGATTAAATCCCGTAATTCCCGGTGCGTATATTGAAGGCAGAGTAAAGAGTGTTAACGGCATCTACAGAAAGATGTTTGTTCAGGGTAAGGCTTTTGAAGCTATTTACGATATTTTTGCACTTAGAGTTATTGTGGATTCAATTACCGATTGCTACAATGTTCTGGGCATAATTCACGATATGTATAACCCCCTTCCCAACAGATTCAAGGATTATATCTCCACACCTAAGCCTAATATGTACCAGTCACTGCATACCACGGTTATTGGACACGCAGGTATTCCCTTCGAAGTTCAGATAAGAACCTGGGAAATGCACCATACTGCTGAGTACGGTATCGCCGCTCACTGGAAATATAAACTAGGTATGCAGCAGGGTAAGGACGATACTCTTGAAAAGAGCATTACCTGGATTCGCCAGATGCTGGAAAATCAGGAAGAAAACGATGACGTTACGGATATCGTCAGCTCCATCAAAACCGATCTATTACCTGAGGAAGTATTTGTATTTACTCCAAAGGGCGATGTTATCAATCTTCCTAAGGGCTCAACCGTTATTGACTTTGCTTACGCTAACCATAGTGCGGTAGGTAACAGAATGGTTGGCGCTAAGGTTGATAAGAAGATTGTCCCCCTTGACTATAAGGTAAAAACAGGCGAAATTATTGAAATTCTTACAAGTAAAGATATAAACCGCGGTCCTAACAGGGATTGGCTCAGTCTTGTTCGTACAAGTGAAGCAAGAAATAAGATAAGAGCTTGGTTTAAAAAGGAAAAGCGTGAAGACAACATTGAGGCAGGCCGTGAAGCTCTCGAAAAAGAATTAAGCCGCAACAACGTTAAAATGAGCGATGAGCTTTTAAGCTTTATGGTTGAATCCATAGGTCGCCGCCACAGTTGTAATAATGAGGACGATTTCTTTGCAGCCATAGGTTATGGCGGAATACAGATCTGGAAAATACTTCCCAGAATTAAGGACGAATATTTAAGAATAAGCAAAGCTAATCAGCCTGAGGATAATGAAAGCATTATTTCTCAGATAACAGCCTCCAACAGAACAAGCCACAAGAACACTAACGGCATTATTATAGACGGTGCCGACAATATGCTTATAAAACTCAGTAAATGCTGTAATCCCTTACCGGGTGATGACATTATCGGTTTCATCACAAGAGGCTTCGGTGTTTCGGTTCATAAGCGAAGCTGTACCAACGTACCCCGTGACATTCAGATGTGTGCCGAGCCTGAAAGATGGGTCAACGCTCACTGGGAAGGCGATATAAGGGAGGAATTTAAATCTACCCTTAATATCTTCTGTTCCGACAGAGGAGGTTTACTGGCGGATATTACCTTGCAGCTTTCAGGTATGCATATTCTTATCAATGCACTTAATTCAAGAATCCTTAAAAACGGCAGGGATGCAATTATAACAGCAACCATTACTGTCAGCGGTCTTGAGCATTTACAGTCTGTAATTGAGCGTTTAAGTAAGGTTAAGGGTGTTATCTCTATTGAAAGAAGCTAAAAATCCAACTTAAAGGAGGTGCTTTTATGCCGCACAAAATAGAAAGTCTGTTTTCAGCAGGCTACGTAGATTCAAACGTATACGTAATTACCGACGAAGCTACCGGTTTTTCGGCAGTAATAGACCCTGATTTTCAGTATATAAAAGAAGCAGAAGTGGCAAAGGAGTTTGATATAAAGCTTATTTTGCTTACTCACGCACATTTTGACCACGTGTATTCAGCAGAAAAGTTGAGGGAAATTACAAAAGCTCCTATACTTATCCACGAGCTTGACTTTGATGCGCTTAATGATGAAAAATTAAATTTAAGCAGAATGTTTGGCAATAGCCTTAAAATCAAGGCGGATAAGTGCTTTAAGGATGGCAATATTATCAGTCTGGGTGAAAGCAGCATAAAAGTGCTACACACACCGGGCCACACCAAAGGAAGCTCCTGCTTTATAATTGGTGAGGATATGATTTCAGGTGATATGCTTTTTAATTATTCAATTGGCAGAACGGATTTCCCGGGTGGCAGTACTATTGAAATGCGTTCGTCAATCAATAAGCTAAAGGAGCTTGATACCGATTACAAGGTTTATCCCGGTCACGGCAGCCTTACGTCACTTTTCTTTGAAAAGGAAAATAATCCTTACTTTTAAAGCATATAAATTATAGGAATTAACAAAATGATTTTATATATTAGCCACAGTTTTTTTGACTATGAGGCAGGCAATCTCTGCCGCCTCTTTTTTCCCTACGAAAAACTGAAAACAGTAACCGATTTAAATGAAGCCAAAGATGATAATTTCATAGTAAAAGCTTTTTATAATGAGGAAACAACCACAGTTTCCGTTATAAAGGATAATACTGCTTCAGAAAAAATCTATAAAAATGATAATAACAAGGATAAGGAATACAATGTAACAAGCGCCATTTACAAAAGCTTTTGTGAGTTTTGTTCCTACTACCCTTCCTGGGGAATGCTTACGGGTATTCACCCTGTTAAGCTCTTTATTGAGCATATTGATAAATTCGGTAAAGTCGAAGCTGAAAGAATATTTAAGGAAGAATATTTTGTAAGTGAGGAAAAACTCAGTATATGCAGGAAAATCGCCTCAGTACAGAAGCCTTCTACCGATAAGCTTGAGGATAACGACTTCAGCCTTTATATTTCCATTCCTTTTTGTCCCACAAGGTGCAGCTATTGTTCCTTTGTTTCCCAAAGCATTGAAAAGCACAAAAAGCTTATTGAGCCTTATGTTGAAGCTCTTTTAATGGAAATTGAGGAAACCGCCGGAATAACAAAAGAAACGGGCTTAAGGCTTGTTACAGCATATATGGGTGGCGGTACCCCTACAACTTTAAACGCAGAGCAGCTTAAAAGAGTTATCAACAAAGTAAAAGAGTGCTTTGATATGAGCTTCTGCCGTGAGTTTACCGTTGAAGCAGGCAGACCTGATACAATCGACGAAAGTAAGCTTTTGGCTTTAAAAGAATGCGGCATTACAAGAATCAGTATAAACCCCCAGACCTTGCAGGATAAAGTTCTTGAAAATATTGGCAGAAAACACACGGCACAGGAGGTTGTGGATGCCTTTATATTGGCAAGAAGCCTTTGCTTTGACAATATAAATATGGATCTTATCGCAGGTCTTGAAGGTGATACCCTTGAAACCTTTATAGATACCCTTGATAAAGTTGTCAAGCTGAATCCCGAAAACGTAACTGTCCATTCCCTTGCACTTAAACGTTCCGCCTTTTTATTCCACGATGAGGATGTAAAAAGCTACCATCAGAACAAATCCTTAGCTGAAAAGATGATAGACTATTCATTTATTAAGCTTCAGGAAAGCGAATACCTGCCTTATTACCTCTATAGGCAAAGCCGAATGATTGGTAATCAGGAAAATACAGGTTGGGCAAAAATTAATACAGAGTGTGAGTATAACATCTATACAATGGATGAAACCCACACGGTAATTGCTTGCGGCGCAGGCGGTGTGTCAAAAATCAAAGACCCATATTCAAACCGTCTCGAAAGAATTTTTAATTTAAAATATCCTAACGAATACTTACAAAGATTTAACGAAATGCTTGAAAGAAAAAAAGAGGTGAAGGTTTTATATGAGCAATTTCGCCAGTGGTTACATTAAATATATCAATCATTTAGAGCAGATAAACGATGCAGCAATAAATAATCCCGAGAAAATGATAAGTGAGGTTGAGGGCTCCTACAGTGAGCACCTTGAAAATATTGCAAGAAATATCGCTTCTCAGAAAGAAAAAATAAAAGTGTGTATGCTTTCAGGACCCAGCAGCAGCGGTAAAACCACAACTGCAAGGTTCTTTAAGGAAAAGCTTGCAAAATTCGGCATCAACGCACATATCGTTTCAATGGATAACTATTACCTTGACCGTAAGCTTATTCCCTTTAAGGCAGACGGTACCCAGGATTTTGAAACAGTTACAGCTCTTGATATAGCTCACATTGAGGAAGCTATTTTAAACGCTGTAAATAATAAAACCATCACGGTACCAAACTACAGCTTTAAGGAAGGCAAAGCGGTGGGAGAGAGTGAGGTAATTGATATCGGTGAAAACGATATGATTATTCTTGAAGGTATTCACGGTCTCAACCCCATATTTACAAAGCACGTTGCTCCTGAAAAGCTATGTAAGCTTTATGTAAGTGTAAAGCAGCAGATAAAGGACGTAAACGGTGAAGTTATATCTCCTTTCGATATACGTCTTACAAGAAGAATTGTAAGGGATATGCAGTTCCGTTCAACAAGTCCCGAAAGAACACTTTCTATGTGGGACAGCGTAAATGAAGGAGAGGACAGATATATAAGACCTTATAGGCTTAGTGCGGATTACACGGTTAACTCAATTCATATCTACGAGCCTTGTGTGCTTCGCACCATAGCTATACCGATTTTAAGAGAAATTGCTGAGGATAGTTTATACTACCGCAAGGCAAGGGATCTGGAATCAAGGCTTATGAGGTTTGAACCCGTTTCACCTTCACTTGTACCCGAAACATCACTTTTGAAAGAGTTTATAGGTTAATTATGTCAATTTTTGATAATATTTACGATAGCTTAAAATCGGCGGCAGAGGTTGCGGCTGAAAAGACTGAGCAGACAGTTGAAATTTCAAAGCTAAAATTTGAAATCGCCAAAGTAAAAGCCGAAACCGACAAAAAGTATATGGAGCTTGGCGAGCTTGTTTACAAAGCCTGCAAGGGCGACAGTAAAGCTCAGGAAAATACAACAGCTATAATAAAAGAAATAGATGAGCTTTTCCGTAAAGTCAAAGCCCTTTTAAAGGAGCTTGACGAAACTGAGAATGCCGTTACCTGCAAGGAGTGCGGCAAAAGAAACG
>JAGBID010000138.1 GCA_017935165.1 Clostridia bacterium | reverse complement strand
TCTCTTATAAGGAATTCCTTTTTTATGCCGTAATTCAAGTGATCCCAAGGGAAAACTTCATCAAAGCTTCTTTCTCTGCCTGAATAGAACCAAGGGTCTATACCCATATCCTTAAAAAGCTGAATCCACTTTTCATAAGAAAAGTAATCTGACCAACCGTCAAACTTAAATCCGCGGTTAAAGGCTTCAAGCATAACCTTGCAGAGTTTTCTGTCACCTCTTGCGAATACTGCTTCTATCCGGCTTACAAGGGCATCGTGATAATTAACCGTAAGCTTACGGCTTGTGTTTGTATCAATAAGATGTTTCTGCTTAGCTTCCAATGTTTCTATACTGTCCTGACCAAACCATTGGAAAGGTGTAAAAGGCTTGGGAACAAAGGCTGCGGCACTTACTGTAACCGAAACAGACTTTCCCTTAGGCTTTCCGGGATTATCGTAATAAGCGTTTACAACCTTCTGTCCTAAATGAACAATATCCGCCACATCATCCATTGTTTCTGTGGGAAGACCTATCATAAAGTAAAGCTTAACCTTATTCCAACCGTTTGTAAATGCTACGTTCACGGTTTTCATAAGCTCTTCCTCGGTTACGTTTTTATTTATAACGTCCCTCATTTTCTGAGAACCAGCTTCGGGGGCAAAGGTAAGACCGCTTTTTCTAACTGATTTGATTTTATCGGTAAGCTCTGTGGAGAAGCCATCCACACGCAGTGAAGGTAAGCTTACACTTACTCTGTCACTTTCAGTCCACTTATGAAGCTCATCGAGAAGCTCATTTAGCTTACTGTGGTCACTTGTACTTAAGGATGAGAGAGAAATTTCGTCATAGCCGGTTGTGGCACAAAGGTCACGGCACTGTTTATTTATTGCATCTACACTCTTCTCTCTGTAAGGTCTGTAAAGGAATCCTGCTTGACAGAATCGGCAGCCTCTTATACAACCTCTTAACACCTCGGCAACAGCTCTGTCATGCACAATATCCAGGAAAGGAACAACAAAGCTTTCAGGAAACTCCGTATTATCAAGGTCCATACAAACTCGTTTTTCAACTTCTCTTGGAGCGCCGTTTAAAGGAATGTACTCCTTAACGGTACCGTCCTCGTTATAAGCAGGCTCATAAAAAGCAGGGACGTAAACACCTTTTATTTTAGAAGCTTTCTTAAGAAATTCTTCCTTGCTTTCACCTTTCTTTTTACATTCCCTGTATAAGTCGATTACTTCCAGGTCTACTTCCTCACCATCGCCAAGGAAGAATATATCGAAGAAATCCGCAATAGGCTCGGGGTTACAAGCACAAGGACCGCCACCCACAACAATGTGGTTTAAATCCTTTCTATCCTTACTTAAAAGCGGGATTCCGCCTAAATTTAACATATTCAGGATATTTGTAAAGCTTAACTCATACTGAAGGGTGAAGCCGATAAAATCGAAATCGCTTAATGGGTCACCACTTTCAAGACCGTAAAGAGGAATGTTATTCTCCCTCATTAAATCTTCCATATCTGTCCAGGGTGCAAATACACGCTCACACCAGATATAATCCCTTTTATTAAAAATATCATAAAGTATTTTTATACCAAGGTGAGACATACCTATTTCATATGTATCGGGAAAACAAAATGCAAACCTTACGTCCACGTTATTTTTATCTTTAATCACACTGTTAAGCTCTCCGCCGACATATCTGCCGGGCTTTTGAACTTTCGGTAATATTTTTTCAACTTCTTTACTGAACATTTCACCTGCTCCTTTTTGATTTCAGTTAATTATACCTTCTTTTTCAAAGGAATGCAAGGCTTTACAAAAGGGTTTTAACAATAAGAAAAATACCGAGACTCAGTAAAGAGTAATTATAGCGGCTTAAAACAAGTACTTCTATACCCAGCATAAAAATTATAAAAGCAAAAATGAAATAGACTATCCTGAGGATTTTTCTGCCTTTACCGTTAAAAATAACCTGAAGCATATTGTCACTATCGGAAGATTCTACCGGTAAAAGCTGAAACACTCCTAATATAAGATTAATTAACGCTATGTCAGTATTAACATCTTTAAAAAGTAATGCCGCTATGATATTGGAAAAGGGACCTATAAAAAGCACCAATAAAGCTTTGTGCCTTGGCAGACTCATTACATTTGATTTTATGTTTATTTCCGTAAGTTTTAAATCTATTTCTGTAATTTTACCTTTGAAAATATACAGCATTAAGGTATGGGAAATCTCGTGAAGAACTAATGACAATAGAGTTAAGTAAAAGTTGTGAGAATAAAAAGAAACGATGCTTATAAAAAACAGGAACCAAAAGGAAATATTTACCCTTACTCCTTTTAAAGTGAAACTCATACTACTCTGTCACTATAATACCTTTCTCCTCTTTAAACATAATATATGGCGACGTTTTATAGTATTCGCTCATTTTTTCAAAGCCATCATAATAAAACCCTTTTAATATAAGAAGTAAACATAAAATAATCAGTGTTATAAGAAGCCTTACTATATTTGCGGACAAAGCACTTATTTTCACATTTTTATTTTCGATTTCGCCTGTAATTTCATCTTTCTCTATTTCTCTTATTTTTTCACTGTTTTGCATAATTACCTCAATTAAATGATAGAGCCCGAGATTTATTCTCAGGCTCATTTTTAAAGTATGATACATACAAGGCCGCTGCAGCCATCATTGATAACTCTTTCGATGGTCTCCCTTACCTTTTCCCTTGCATCCTCAGGCATTTTGGAAAGTTTTGCATGAATCCCCTCGTTGACAAGCTCGTTTATGGATTTACCGAACAGATTAGAACTCCATATTTTAACAGGGTCTTCAGAAAACTCATTCATTAAGTAAGCAATTAGCTCTTCTGATTGTTCCTCTGAACCTACCAACGGCGTTATTTCCGTACATATATTGGCTTTCATCATATGAACTGAAGGAGCGTTTGCCCTTAGCTTTATACCGTACTTGGAATTCTGTTTAATAACAACCGGATCTTCCAAGGTTAAATCGCTCATCTCAGGCATTACAATTCCGTAGCCTGTTTCTTCTACACATTTAAGTGCTGCTTCAATTTTCTGATATTTTTTCTTGATATCCGCCATATCTACAAGATAATCATAAAGAGCGCTTTCGGTTTTAATATCAAGCCCTATTCTTTCACCGAGAACCTTGTAGAATAAATCAGGTTTCAGTATTACTTTAACATCCGCTGTACCGCTGCCTAAATCCAGCTCGTTTACTCTTACTTCCTCAATATATTCATTTTGAGAAACTGAATTCAACATATTATTGATTTCTTTGACTTTATTAATATACATATTATCTCTTATTAAATTCACCAAAGAGCTTTTTAAGGTATGGCTGTTATCAAGGGACAATACCCACTTAGGCATATTGAAATGAACTTCATTCACAGGAAACATATATAGTAAAGTTTTAATAATCTCCTTTATTTCACTTTCATCCATATCAATACAGTTAAGGGGAATTACAGGTACCTGGTATTTTTCACTTAATTCTTTAGCAAGCTTTTTCGCACTGTCAGTATTTGGATATACACAGTTTAAAATAATCACATAGGGTTTGCCTGTAGCGTTTACTTCCTTTACGGCTCTTTCCTCAGCTTCTTCGTATTCGTCCCTTGGTATATCCGTTATGCTGCCGTCGCTTGTGATCAATACTCCCACTGTGGAATGTTCTGTAATGACCTTTTGTGTCCCCATTTCTGCAGCCATATTGAAGGGTATTGGTTCTTCAAACCACGGTGTTTTAACCATTCTGGGTTCGTTTTCTTCTATATAACCAATAGCGCTGGGCATTATAAAACCAACGCAATCTATCATTCTTACGTTGAAAACAGAGGCATCCTCAAGTTTTATTTTAATAGCCTGCTCAGGGATAAACTTAGGCTCAGTTGTCATAATGGTCCTGCCGGCTGATGATTGGGGTAATTCATCCACAGTTCTTTCTATGAGAGCACTATCCTCCATATTGGGGATTACAAGAGTATCCATAAATTTCTTTATGAAGCTTGACTTGCCGCTCCTTACGGGACCGAAAACACCTATATATATTTCACTTTTGGTTCTTGCCACCATATCCTGATATATACTTTTACTTTTCATGTTTATGACCATAACTTCACTTTACGCAAAGCTTTCCTTCCTTGTTTATTTCGTAAGTTTAAGTCCTGCTAAATTCTATGTAAGGCAGAACCTTAATATGCTATGAAATTTTAATTTTATTTTAAAGAATTTTAAAGATTATTATTGCAAAAAGGAATTTAAAGAGATATAATTTCTACATAGAAATAAAAAGGGTTTAAATGTTGAGATGGCGAATTCAATTTACGAAACACATATTATGAGGGAGGAACTTCTCCCTTTCATTTATCATAAGCATACTGCGCGCAATTTTAACCGTAACGGTATTGGCCTGCCAAACTGGCATGAAAATATTGAACTTCTTCTTTGTGTAGACGGAAAAGGTAAAGTTAAGTGTGATACTAAATTTTATGATTTTGATATTGGCGATGTAGTTGTAGTTAATTCTAACACACTGCACACTATTATAAGTGAAACCTACGTTATTTACCACTGCCTGATAATAGACAGAAGTTTTCTTGAAGAGAACGGTATACCGATAAACAGCCTGCGATTTACAGAACATATAAAGGATACTGAAGTCACTGAGCGCTTTACCGCTGCTGTTGAATCCCTTGAGTTACGAAACAACGAAACCGGATTCTGGTTACCTTCTTACATAAGAAGTTTTGTACTTCAGTTAATGGTAAGCTTATGTAAAAAGTATGTGGCCGGCAGTGCAAATAACTCTGACCTTCGTACTATTTCCTGCGAAAGGGTTAAAAAGGTTATGCTCTATATCCACGATAACCTTTCAAAGCAGCTTACACTTGATGAAATTGCCGAGCATATAGGAATCAGCAAATACCACCTTTCAAGAGAATTCAAGGACTGGACAGGTAAAACTATTTTCGATTCCATAAACATTCTTAAATGCAAGGAAGCACAGGAAATGCTTCTTAACGGTGCAAGAGTTTCTGAAACCGCTACTGCCTGCGGTTTTGAAAGTCTCTCCTATTTTTCACGTACTTTTAAAAAACATATGGGTATTTTACCTTCCGAATGCCTAAAAACTAATAAAAAGGATTAATTCTATGGATAATAAAGCGATGCTGAAAATAGCAATGGAGCAATCCGCTATTGATTTAAGCTGCAGTGCGGAAGATTTTTTATCTGACGAAAACAAAGTTGTTATTTCAAGAGAAAATAAAAAAGCAAGAAAATACTTAAAGCTTCCTTTTCTTATTAATTTCGTTTCTTACGGAAACAACGTTGTTGCTTCCTGCAGTAATGAATATAAAAGCATTGCTGAAGATTATTTAAAAAGCTTTACCTTTTATCATCTTTTCGAAACTCCCAATTTGTATTTTCTTAACACTAAACTTGAGAGCTTAAATGCCAATGCTTGTTTTATGGCTGAATACTGGCTTCCTGATTTAAACTTGTTAAAACCCCTCGAATGCGAATTTGAAACAAGGCTTTTAAGCAAGGAGGACTTTTGTGAGCTTTACAAGCCTGAGTGGAGTAATGCTTTGTGCAAGGCAAGAAAAAATTTAGATATATTGGCGTACGGTGCGTATGATAATGATATGCTTATAGGTCTTGCAGGCTGTTCTATGGATTGTGAGGACATGTGGCAAATAGGTGTTGACGTACTTCCCAAGTACAGGCGAAAAGGTATTGCCTCCGCCTTAACAAGTAAACTTGCTTTGGAGATTATAAAAAGAGGTAAAGTTCCTTTTTACTGCTGTGCCTGGTCTAATTTAAAATCGGTAGGCAACGCTTTGAAAAGCGGTTTTAAACCTGCGTGGGTTGAAATGACTGTAAAGGAAACAAGCTTTACAGATGAAATGAATAAAGTAAACGGTGCGGAAAATTAACCGCACCGCTTTTTTATTTTTTATAAAGCAGTATCGGGAAGCTAAGTTCTTCTTCACTGCTGATTCCGTTTATTTCAAGTATTTCAGCTGCAGCCACTCTGTTTTCCTTTGCAATATCCCATAAGCTTCTGTTTTCTCCGCTATAGATAACACTTATTCTGCCTCCTTCAGGGATATATATTTCTTTTTCTTCTGAGCTTAAAAGCATATTCACCGTTATAACTTCTTCTATAAAAGTATTGATATTTATTGCAAAATCGGTTTTAAGAGAAGCTTCGCTTTCAATTTTAAAGCTGCCTATATTTACGCTAAGACTGCATAAAGCTTTAAGCTGCTTTTCCTCATTTATTGTAAGTTGGTTACTGAAATCCATCGGCTTACTTAAAAAGCATACCTTTTTATCTGTATTTAAATATAAAAGGTTAACGTTAAACTTACCTCTGAAATTAATTTTATCAAGTTCTCTGAAAGCAAGTATTTCGCTATCGTCACACCATCAATCTATTACTTTTTCAAGGTTTTCAGTTCCCAACTCAGCACTGAAAGATACAGGTATTTTTTCTTCGGTATAAATTTTAAAATTCTGTTTTACATATTTTTCTTCACTTAAGTAATCTATGGGATAAGCATCCTCCAACACTTTAATTTCTTCATCATTATACAGAAGCAGATTTACTGTAAATTTAGAATATAAAGATATCACTGTGTTCTCCCCTGTTGTATCCTCTTTTGGCTGCAGGGAAAGCTCACCTTTATTTATATCACATTTAAGCTTTGTTTTATGCCTTATACCCGTAATTTCAATTCTTTCGCTGAAGGGTATTTTATATTTAAGCTTTTCAATATCACTGTTTTCACTGTAACTGCGATATATAACAGTAACTTCTGCTGTGGCTGTAAGCTGTGCAAAATCATCCGTTACCTCTGTTTTCACGTTTGTGAATTCAATATCCTTACGTATGATGGACTCCACCGGTTTCATTGTGCTTGTAAGCTCAATATTTTGTGAAACAGAAAAGTCTCTTTTTATAAGCCTTTCAGCTTTAGAAACAAATATGGTTGTTTCTTTCTTTTCCATCCCTGCTGTATCACAGCTTATTTCACATTCCTTTAAAGTACAAAAAGAATAACTAACAATAACAGGGATATGTATATCAAGCTTTCTTGCACTTACCGCACGGCAGATTATATGACCGCAGCAACACTTTAAAAAAGCCAGGGTTTTTGAAGGATCTGTACTTACTTTTATGTTTAAAGTAAATTCCTTGCTTAGCTCACAATTTCTGACGCTGTCCCCTTTTTCATCCGTATACATAACTATTATGTTTAAATTGCCCGTTATTGAAAGCTTATCTGCAGACAAGGTTTCGGAGATTATTTGTACATCAGGAGTGCATTTTAATATTTTCTGTATATCGGGACAATAATCCGGCAGATAGTACTCAGTATCCACAGAACATTCAGCGCTATCAACTCCTGTAATATCAAAATATGGGTAGTTATCCTTTTTAATTATACTCTGCATAAAATCACCTTACACTTATTGGTGTTCCTTTCGTATTTTCCTTTTGTTCTAAAGGATGTATATGATTTTCAGAAGTCTTTTATAACTAAAAAAGCCTCCGATAATCGGAAGCTTTTCTATGTATCAGTTTTCTTTAATTTTTTTAATACCGAAATATTTCCTCATAACAAATGCTTTAAAACCTTTTGGTGACAAAACCACAACCTTCATAAGTACCTCCTTAAAACCTGAGCAGTAAGCCTAAAATGATAATTATAATAGTTGCTATGAAAAACAAAAGTCCCGTAGGGCAAAAGCTTGATACCATAGCACCAACACCGAAAGCAATTATATTGGAGGCTGTACTTTTGCTTTTCAGATTTTTAATATTGCATTTATTAATATTCAAAAAAATCACCTCCGCATTTGCTTATTACATACTATGCGAAGGTGGTATTTTTGTTAATTATTTAAAAGTATTATTAAAGCACAGCCTGCTGAAACTTTAATGGAAGCTACGTCTGCTTCAATAACGTTGCTTATACCTGAAAGCAACTCGCCCGCTGAAAGAGTATCCGCGTTCATTGGGTATTTTAAACCCTCGTAAGTTACTGTGCAGTTGGAGTTACCGAAAGGAAATACAGAAACTGTTTTGCCCTTCATTTGACTTAAAGTAAGCTTTCTGCCCTTAAGCATAAATACTGTACTCTTTTCATCCGCCATAATTACGTTGGCTGAGTTGTTGATAAGGTAATACATTACATTATAGTTGGCGTAAGTATGGTCGAAACGTTCACCGCCAAGACAACCTACCAGAACAAATTCTTTATATCCCAGCTTTATGCCAACGTATGCCGCATACATAGTGTCAGTAGCGTCCTTTTCGGAAGGAAGCTTAATAACGTTTTTGGCTTCACTTATATTATACTTTGTGGAGTCGAAATCTCCTATTATGCAGTCAGGTGAAATATTGTACTTAACTGCTGTGTCATATCCGCCGTCTGCGCAGATGATGAAATACTCTTTAGGATCAAATTCATCAAAAACAGCAGAGTTTCTTACGGGAGCGGCGCCGATTATCATACATTTTTCTGCTTTTGCCATTGTTTGATATCCTTTACTTCATTATACATAGTTATATAGCTTTCATGCCTTTCGCTGCTTACCAAGCCTTCCTCTACAGCTTTTGACACAGCACAACCTTTTTCGCCGGTGTGAGAGCAGGAAGTAAATTTACAGCTTAATGAATACTTCTCAAGGTCAGGAAAACCAAAAATAATTTTATCCTTATCGTCAAGCTCATAGCGCTGCATATCCATTGTGGAAAATCCCGGGGTATCTGCAACATATGAATTCTCGCCGATTTCATAAAGCTCAACGTGACGGGTAGTGTGCTTACCTCTGCCAAGCTTTTTACTTATTTCGCCTGTATTGAGGTTTAAATCACCAAAAAGTGCATTGATAAGGCTTGACTTACCTACGCCGGAATTACCTGTAAATACTGAAATTCCGCCGCAAAGCTCTTTTCTTATTTCCTCAACACCTTCGTTATTAACAGAAGAAACCGTGTAGGTTTTTATACCTGCCTTTTTATAAAGAGCTGACAGGGTTTCTGTTTCTGCCATATCTGCTTTAGATATTACAAGAACAGGCTCTATATCCTTTACAATTGCTGCTGCAATTGTTTTATCAATTATAAGTCTGTTTGGAATAGGGTCCTTTATAGAGGTTACAATAAATAATCTTTCAATATTGGCAACGGGAGGACGGATAAGGAAATTTTTCCTTTCCTTAATCGCCTTTATAACACCTTCGCTCTCCGATTCAAGCTCGATTTCAACAATATCACCTGCAAGAGGGGTTATTCCGTTTTTACGGAAAACACCCCTTGCTTTGCAGCAATATAATTTATTATCGCTCTTTACGTAGTAAGCTCCGCCAATTCCTTTAATTATAAGTGCTTCCATACTTATAAGCTACCTCTTAACCTACTGTCGTTTCGCCTGAAGGATCGGAACTTGTACCGCTTTCTGTAGGTTCTTCACTGGTTGGCGGTGTAGGTGTGGGTGTTGGAGTGGGAGTTGGCGTTGGTGTTGGCTCAATATACTCGATATAATGGGTTATGGAGAACTTAGCATCGTCAAATACAATGGTACCTACCATATAATCCTGGCCGTTTATCTGAACAATAACGCTCTTCTCACCGGTAATACCTTTATAAGTTGTTATATATTCCTTTGTGTAAGCGGGGTTAACTGTTTTCTCCGTATCAAGCACACCGTTGAGATAAATCTTCATCTGAACATCCTTACTTACGTTGGGAGGTAATTCAAATTTAACCTCAACTTCTTTTTCATGCTTTTTACCGCTGCTGACAACAATATTTATCTTTGTATTTTTTGCTACCTTTTTACCAATTTTGGGTTCACACTTAAGAACTTCGTCACGGGGTTTATCGCTGTTATCGTCGTAAGTTACGTCACCGACTCTGAGACCTGAAGCTTCAATAACGTACTTAGCTCTCTCAAGGTCAGCTTCCTCAACGTCGGGAACGGGAATAAGTGTTTCCTGAGGACCGCGGCTTACGTAAATTATAACGGAATCGCCCTCGTAGAGTATTTCACCGGCTCTTGGTTCTGTTTCAATTACATAACCCTGTGCAACGTCGTCATTATATACGTGCTGGTTTTTGGGAGTAAGACCTGCTTCCTTTATGATATTATAAGCGTCCGTCTGACTCTTACCTACAACGTCATCAACTTCAATTGGGTCGTTACTCTTCTGGTACATATTAACGGTAAGGAATACTTCCTTGCCCTTTTTAACCTCAATTTCTGCGCTGGGGTTCTGTGCAATTACAATACCGGGTTCCTTACTTTCATCATTACCTGCCGTTATTGTAAACACGAAATCTTCATATGCCTTGTTATTCTTGATATCGTTTTCATAATTCAAACCAAGGAAGCTTGGCATTACTATTTCGTCTTCAACCGTTTCTGTGGGAGCTGTTAAAATATCGTAAACGAAAAATCCGCCAAAAGCAATTACTGCAACAAGAATAGCTATTATAATACCCATAATGATCATAGAGCCTTTGGCTTTTCTTGTTGAGTGGATCATTTCCTCTTCGTATTCGTAATTATCCCTATATACAGTACTTGTTCTGCGTCTTGCAGGCTCTGTACGGGGAACAGCTGTTGAAGCTATATCCATATGCCTTGTTACGCTTAAATCCTGCATTTTGGCGTAAGCAAAAATTATAGCAGGATTGGCTTTGAATCTGTTTAAATCCCTTAGCATTTCGCCTGCTGATGAGAATCTTTCGGCAGGGTTCTTTTTCATAGCCTTTATGGTAATCTCCTCAAGACCCTCGGGTACGTCGGGATTTACGTTTCTTGGCAGCTCGGGCTCAGACTGAAGCTGCATAAGCGCAACAGAGACAGCGGTATCTGCAACAAAAGGAAGCTGACCTGTAATCATCTCGTAAAGAAGTACACCAACAGAGTAAATATCGCTTCTTTCGCTTGTGTGTTCTCCTCTTGCCTGCTCCGGTGCAATGTAATGAACTGAACCTAATGCCTTATCGGTCATAGTCTGGGTTTCACCCTGGTTAAACCTTGCAATACCAAAGTCAGTAACCTTTATTGTACCATCCTGCAGAAGCATAATGTTCTGAGGCTTAACATCGCGGTGGATTATACCGTTATCGTGAGCATGCTGAAGTGCTCTTAAAACCTGAGATGTAAAATGAACTGATTCCTTCCAGGGAAGCGCACCGTTATGATGAATATAATCCTTTAAGGTTATTCCGTCAACATATTCCATAACTATATACTGGATTCTGTCACCGAAACTTACATCATAAATTTTTACGATATTGGGATGTGACAAAACAGCGATAGCACGTGATTCATTTCTGAACCTTCTTAAAAACTCGCTGTTCTGTGAATACTCGTCCTTAAGTATTTTTATAGCTACCCAACGGTTTTCCTGCCTATCGAAAGCTTTATATACACAAGCCATTCCACCTGCACCGATAAGCTCGTGGATTTCATATCGGCCGTCAAGTCGTTTGCCTACATATCTTTCCATTACTTTAAATCTCCTTATTTAAAAGTACACTGCCGAAACGGTTATGTTATCATGACCGCCCGCCATAAGTGCGTATTTTACAAGTATATTTACAAGTTCCTCACCGCTTGATTTTTTTGAAATTTCAAAAAGAAGCTTTTCGGTTAAATAATCGCTTAGTCCGTCAGTACAAAGAATTGCAATTTCGCCTTCTTTAACGTCCAGAACGTTAAAATCAGGCTCTGTTTCGCTGTGAACACCCAATGACCTTGTTATGATATTTTTATTGGGGTGGACTCTTGCCTGTTCTTTTGTTATTTCACCGTTATTTACAAGGGTCTGAACAAAGGAATGGTCCTCCGTTACCTGAACTGTTTCTTCCTCTTTAGTAAGGTACAATCTGCTGTCGCCTATATGTGCAGCATACATCTTTTTATCCTTGATAACTGCCATTACAACGGTAGTACCCATACCGCTGTATTCCCTTTTCTCAACCGACATATTAAAGACAAGGGAATTTGCTTCCTTAATGGCAGCTTTAATTACAGAAATAATTTCATCATCATTTTCATTAAGGTTTTTATCAAGGTAATCTTTTATAGTGTCAGCTGCAAGATTACTTGCAACTTCACCGCCGTAAACACCGCCCATACCGTCACAAACAATTGTATAGGCATAATTTTCTCTTATTTGCCCCACTCTGAAAGCATCCTGATTGGTGGAGCGCCTGTTACCTATATCGGTAGCACCGTAGATATTCATAATTAAAATACCCACGCTGATTTTTAAATCAGCGACCCTTTCTTTAAAATTGATCACCGTATTATGAATTTGTATGTTTTCCCTTAAGCTGTCCGCAAGCAGCCTCAATGTCTGCACCCAAAGTTCTTCTTACAGTTGCGGTAATTCCGTAGCGGCTAAGTATATTTATTATTGACTGATGCCTTTTCTGGCTGCTTTTTTTATAACCTGTGTCCGTTACGTCGTTTACCGGAATTAAGTTAACATGGCCTAATATGGGCTTAAGCTTTCTGCCAAGCTCGTGTGCACACTCGTCGCTGTCATTTACGCCGCTTATAACAGCGTATTCAAAGCTTATTCTTCTGCCGGTTACTTTGCCATAGTATTTACACGCTTCTAAAAGCTCACTTACGTTCCACTTTTTATTTACGGGCATTGTTTGGTTTCTTATTTCATCGTTGGGTGCGTGAAGAGAAACAGAAAGCGTAAGCTGCAGTTTCATATCCGCAAGCGTATAGATTTTATCCACAATACCGCAAGTGGAAAGCGATATATGGCGCATTCCCTTGTTCATCCCCTCTTCGCTTGAAACAAGCTTTAAAAATTTCATTACATTCTCGAAATTATCAAGGGGTTCACCCATACCCATTAGCACAATGTTTGAAATTCTTTCGCCTATATCCTTTTCAGCTGTTTCGATTTCAGCAAGCATTTCGGAAGGAAGCAGATTCCTTTTAAATCCACCCTTACCTGTTGCACAAAATTTACATCCCATTTTACAGCCGACCTGTGAAGAGATACATATGGATATGCCGTGGTGATATTTCATTATAACAGCTTCAATGTATTCACCGTCATAAAGTTTATATAAATATTTTATTGTTCCGTCAAGCTTTGAGACACGTTTAATCTCTATGCTGCAGGAAGGTATAAAATACTTTTCGCTAAGTTTATTTCTTAAGTCCTTGGGCAAGTTAAGCATATTATCAAAACTTAAAGTACCCTTATTGAGCCAATCGAAAACCTGTTTTGCACGGTACTTTTCAATGCCCTGTGCTTTAAAGCTTTCGGTAAGCTCTGTTAAGTCCAAAGATTTTATATCTGTTTTTTCCAAATTTATTTTCACCTTAATTTAAAATTTCTTTCTGAAAAGTGCAATAAAGAAACCATCGTTATCAAGATAACCCGGAAATACGGTAAGCTGGTTTAAAGGCTCTTTAAGAAGTCTTGGTATACCGAATGTATTCTCTATTTTTACTGCTTCGAATTCTTCATGCTCTTTTAAGAATTTATCCGCTATCTTTCCGTTTTCCTCAGGGTTCAAGGTACAGGTGGAATAGGCTATAATTCCGCCTTTTTTAAGAAATCTTGATGAATTGACAAGTATATTGTACTGAAGTGAAGGAAGCTCCTTTAAAACAGACATATCCTTATATCTTATCTCAGGCTTTCTTCTTATAACACCAAAGCCTGAACAAGGTACATCACAAAGAATTTTATCCGCGTTATCTATTTCGCATTTTTCACTTAATGCATCGCGCATAGATGCAAGGACGTTTTTTAAACCTAATCTGTAAGCGCCTGCTCTTATAAGCTTTACCCTACCCTTATAAAGGTCGTAGGAATAAACTTTACCTGTACCGTTCATGATTTCGGATAATGTAAAGGTCTTACCGCCGGGAGCTGCACAGACATCCATTAAAACTTCATTTTCCTTGGGAGAAAGAATATTACACAAAAACTGCGAGGATATATCCTGAACATGGAATAAACCTTCCTCAAAGCCTTTTAAAGCTGTAACGTCACCTGCTGAGAAAAGCTTGTAGCAATGGTCTAACACTTTGATTTTCTTTAAAGAAACCTCTGCGCTTTTCTCGAATTCCTCGTCTGTGATTTTTGTATTATTTACTCTAACAAAAGTGGGAGCTATTTTGGAAAAATCTTCAAGTATTTTTAATGTTATTTCATTTCCGTAAGCATTATGCCAGAGAGCTATAAGCTCCTTAGGCACAGAATGGCTTACAGACAATTCCTCAGGTGAATTTCCTTCAGGTAATTTAAGCTCGTCCTTAATTTTTATAAGCTTTCTTAAAACAGCGTTTATAAAGCCGAATTGAAGTTTGTACTCCTTAGCAAGGTTAACTGCTTCATTAACCGCTGCTGACTCGGGGATTTTCTCAAGAAACATTATCTGGTATACAGCTGTTCTTAAAATCTCCAGAGCTTTTTCATTTATTTTATACGTGGGATGGTCAAGACATTTGGAAAGATAATAATCGATTGTTATTCTTTTTTCTATTGTGCCATAGAAAATAATGCTGGCAAGAGCGCTGTCTCGCTTATCAAGCTCGTATTTTCTTAATGCTTTATCTATTACAATATTGGAGTAGCCTTCGTTTTCACTAACTTGAAGCAGTGCTTCAAGAGCCACAGAACGAGCGTTAACTGTCATATAAATTACCTTTTATATTTTATTTCTCTATATTTATTCAAAGTAAGTTTCTTCTTTTAAGGGGTGTCCTAAAAGATAACTTGAAGAGAGCATTCTCTTGCCGTTTTCAGGCTGGATTTCAAGAAGCTCAAGTGCGTTTTCACCGCAGTAAACAGAAAGCTTACCGTCGTTTACAAAAGCAAGACCGGGTTTGCCCTGCTTATTTATTACACGGCAGGTAAATACCTTCATTTTCTTACCAGAAAGTGAAGTATAGGCTGAAGGCCAAGGATTGAGACCACGTACCTGATTAAAGATATGCTCGGCACTGTTTTCAAAATTCATAACACCCATTTCTTTATTTATCATAGGTGCATGAACAGCAAGGCTTTCATCCTGCTTCTCACGCTTCGCAGTACCGTTTACGATATCGGGAATTGTGTCGACCAAAAGCTCGGCACCAACTTCGCTCATTCTGTCAAAAAGCTCACCGGCTGTTTCATTATCTCCGATAATCATTTCTCTTTTGGAGATCATATCGCCTGTATCTATACCTAAACCTATGTACATTATTGTAACACCCGTTACCTTGTCGCCGTTAAGCACAGCCCACTGGATGGGAGCTGCACCGCGGTACCTTGGTAAAAGTGAGCCATGTACGTTTATGGAGCCATACTTGGGAAGGTTAAGCACACTTTCGGGGAGTATTTTTCCGTAAGCAGCAACAACAATCATATCAGGGGCAATATCTTTAAGAACGCCTAACATTTCCTCGTTATTTCTAAGAGTCTGAGGCTGATATACGG
>JAGBID010000016.1 GCA_017935165.1 Clostridia bacterium | reverse complement strand
GGCGCTATGGGGAGCCGAGAACTCCATCGGGGCAACCCCTCAGTCACGTAATCGTGACAGCTCCCCCTTGCTAAAATTCTTCGAATTTATGGAGCCGAGTTGCCCGCGGGGAGGTACAACCCCTACAGTTTGAGAATCACTACAGAATTACAGAAATATTAAAGGGAACCGCTTACACGAATACGGTTCCCTTTTTGGTTATATTTTTCCGATGAATGAATTTTATCCCTGAATTACCAGCTTAAAGGTAGCGATTTCGAACTTTCTGAAGGTGTAAGCGGAAACTTCGGTGTCGGTTTCGGGCTCTTCAAGAGTATTAAGCTTAATAAGCTTAATGTTTTCGGGAAGGGTAAGGATTGCTTCCTTGCCGATTGCCTCGTAGAAACGGACAATAATATCGCCGCCTTCCTCAGAAAGCTTAAGTGCGCTGAGGCGTAAATTTTCGGGAAGCTTTGTAAGGGCAGGAAGTAGACATTTTTCGCCTGCTGTTTCTGTGCCTTCGGTTTCTCTGAAGCCCAGGGTGAAGCCGCGGGTGTTGAATTTTTCGCCCATTCTTACTATGTTGCTGTCTTCAAATTTACCCGTAAAGGCAGTTAAAGCGTAGTCGCTTGTATGCTTACCGATTTCGCTGGTTCTTTCGTACTTATAACCGCTGAGGAAACCGCGGAATAAGGTGATTTCCAGCTTATCCTCATACACTCTTGCAGCAGGCAAGCCGCCCTTTAAGATAGCCACGTTGTAGTCACCGTCGCTGACAGCGGCGTAGGAAAGTGAAGGCCACTCGTCAGTTAAGCCTAAGCAGTTTATTATCTCAGGTTTATTTCGCTTAATCATACCGAATGGAACATCGCAGTAAACATCGTCACCGTGATTTATATCCACAGGGAAGGAGGCAAATACACGGGAGTTGGTGCCGTCCCAGTCAATATCGTTGTGGAAACGGACCATATTTTCGCCCTTATAAAGGGTGATGGTTGTTGTGTAGGTGAGCTTATTGACAAGTCTTTCTTTGTTTTCAAAGCTGCCCTTTAAAATAAGCTTCTGATAATTTTCGCCAATTTCACACTCTGCCTCGCTGTAAGTAAGTAGGGTGTGGATGGTTTCAAGCTGATTTTTGCCCCAGGGTGAGCCAACGTCGTCACCTAAGCATAAGCCTGCGCCGGACTTGGCTGCGATTTTATTATTCTTTTTATCAAATATTTCGGTGATAACGCCGTCCTTGTAAGCAAGGCGGTAGAATTCATTCTCGATTTTGTAAGTATCGGGAGTTTCCAAAGCCGCCTTTTCGGTGCTTGTTTTATAGAAGAACACCTTGTAGCCCATAGGAGGAACTTCAGCTTCCACACTTACCTTAATACCTGTACCCACCCAAAGGTCTGTAATCCGGGGGTCGATTTCGGGAAGCTTATTAAGCTTGGTGTCGAATATCTCCACACTCTTGGCACCGTCAATGCCGTTTAAAGTAAGGCTGGGGTGGGTGACGGGGAAGGTGTTTGTGTTAAAGTAAACAGCTGCTTTGTAGCCTTCAGGGATTTTTACACCGATGCTTCTCAGTAATTCAAGGGATGCATCGCGGTAAATTTGCTGTGCGCCCTGCCTTACTTCCCTTATGTAGCGGTAAACCTCCTCCACGCTGCCGTCACAGATGCTGCCGGGCAGACAGTCGTGGAACTGGATAAACGCCATCTTGCTCCAAAGCTCGCGGAGCTTTCTCTTGGGGTAAGCGCGGCGGGGCAGTTTCTTTTCGTCAAAGCCGCCGTTCATCTTGGCTAAAACACAAAGTCTTTCAGCTTCCAAAAGAGTATCTTCAAGCTCACGGTTACCCTGCTTGATTTCAATTCGGGAAGTATAGCAACCGCAGCCTGCAGGGTTACCCTCCACGCGGAAGTCCACTTCATCCTCGGTGTAGTTGCCGTTTCTCAGGCGATCTACATAGCCTTCACACCATCTGTCGTGGTTTTCTTCGAAAGTAAGGTAATTTACCTCTACGCCGTAGCTGTTGCCTATATTCTTAAGGTCCTTATAGAGGAACTCACCGACTCTTGGCTCCTCGGTAACTATCATAAGGAAGAAGGTGTCCTTGTCGGGGTTTTCATTGATAAGCTTTGTGATAACCTCCTCGGCGGTCATATTGCCGTAGTAGGACTCGCGGAAGCTTCTGTTTTTCAGGGTGGTCATATCGTAGCTCATATCGATACCCACGCCCTGACAGATATCACAGCCCTCACCGTGGCAGGCAGGGCAAGCCTGAATTTTAGTGCAGTCCGCAGTTCTGAGTCCCGGCTCGGGGTTATTCAGCCATTTATCGTCAAGGACAATTCTTGTGCCGTCAAGACCCTGCCAGAAGGGTTTATTTTTCTGCATAACTCTGTCGAAGATAATAAGGGCATCGTAACCTATTGAGCGGAAAAACTGAGGCAGCTGAGCAGGCAAACCGAAAATATCGGGGGTGATGGCATACTTTGGTGTGTGACCAAATTCATCCTTATAATATTTGCGGCTGTAAAGATGGTTTCTTACCCAGCTTTCGCCCTGGGTTAAGTTGCAGTCGATTACAGTTTCGCCGCCGCCTGCAAGCTCTAAGTAGCCCTTATTCACAAGCTCCTTGAAGCGCTCTTTCTGGTCTGGGTTTCTTTCCAATAATTTCTTAACTACCAAGGATTGCTCGATGTGGTATTTAACACCGTAAAGCTCGGCAAAGTCCATATATTCAAGTATCTGCTGTTCCTCAACATCGCTGTAAGGTCTTATAATATTTCCGTCCTCTGTTTTGAAATGGTCACAGAAACCGCGAAGCCAGGAAGGGTCCATGTGGTTTCTTGCTACAAGATATAATTTTTTCATAATATTTGCTTTACTTTTGTAAAGCCCTCCTTGTAAGTATTGCAGTAAACTTTGCTTTGAATTTCGTATTCCTTGGTTACAATATAACAATTAATGTTTTAAATGTCAAGGATTTAGTTCTAATTCAGCAAATTTGTTATATGTTTTCTTAAGGGATGTTAATAAATTCTTAATTCGTCAGGAAATTTTTGCATTTGCCGGGGATTTGTATTATAATGTATAAAGAGAGCGTACCACTTCGATGAAATAATTAGAGAAAGGTGATAATAATATGAAAGAATTAATGAGAACAATAGAGAATTATGATTTAAGCCGCACACTTGCAAAGGATTTACTTATAAAATACGAGTATCCCTGGCAGGCTTTACCCTTTATCAAGGAGTTTGTTATTGAGCTGGGCAGAACTCTTGATAAGGAGATTTATGAGGAAATCAAGGAAAACGTGTGGGTAGCAAAGAGCGCGGAAATTTACCCCACGGCTTATATTGCAGCTCCTGCCATCATCGGTGAGAATACAGAAGTCAGACCGGGTGCTTTTATAAGGGGCAGTGTTTTGGTTGGAAGCAACTGTGTTATAGGTAATTCCACCGAGCTTAAAAACGTGATTATATTTGATAATGTTCAGGTGCCTCACTACAACTATGTAGGCGACAGTATTTTAGGCTACAAATCCCACATGGGCGCAGGAGCTTTAACCAGCAACGTTAAGCAGGATAAGACCTTGGTAACTGTAAACTGCCTTGGCGAGAGGATTGAAACGGGACTTAAGAAATTCGGTGCCTGCCTTGGCGATAATGTGGAAATAGGCTGTAATACAGTATTAAACCCCGGTACCGTTATCGGTAAGAATTCAAGAGTTTACCCCCTTTCAATGGTGCGAGGCTTTGTAAAGCAGAACTCCATCTATAAGAAGGCCGGGGAGATTGCGGAAATCCGCGGGGAGTGATGGGCGCCACTTTGGTAAGTGATAAACGAGAAGTGATAAGTGATACGTGTCTGCGACACATTAATGGTCTGCGACGCAATCTCCTGCTCTGTTCTCGCCTCCCCTGCAAGGGGAGGTGGGTTTTACGAAGTAAAACTCGGAGGGGTTGTAAAAGAGTACAACCACCAATCTTAACAACAACCCCTCAGTCTCGTAAACTGCAAGCAGTTTTCTCGACAGCCCCCCTTGCAGGGGAGGCGAGAACACAACGTGGGAAGTCGGATGAGGAGAAACTGATTTCGGCAAGTTGACCTCCTTC
>JAGBID010000137.1 GCA_017935165.1 Clostridia bacterium | reverse complement strand
TTATAAAAGAAACAGGTCTGTTCACTCTTGAAATAATAGCAATATCCCTTACCGTGCCTTCTCTTATTCCCAAGGCACCTTCTTCTCTGGGAATAACACCTTTCATACATTTAAGGTCAACTATTATATTGTGGTCGTGGTCACATACCATAGCTCTTGCTTCTAAAATTCGCCCTTCTCTGTAAGCTTCTGAAAGAGAATTATAATTTTCAAGGGCTTTTTTATTTTCTTCATTCTCTATTAAATAACCTTCGGGAAGATAATTCATTATTATTTCGTCCTTTCAATAGTTTCAAAATCTTAATACTTAGAAAATATATATGTAAATTTTGAAATTAAAATACCAGCGACTTGAATTATCTTGTAAAATCAAATATAATTAATACGATGTTTAAAACGAAAGGAATATATCATGAAAAAATTACTGGCAATAACACTTATGTTATTAACTTTACTTACTGTTTTTTCAGCTTGCGGAAATAACGATTCAAAGGAAAAAGCAAATATAATCGGAACCGATGCTTCCGATGTTTTATCCGTGACCGCTTTAAAGCAGAATAAAACAAATAAAAAGGCAGGTTTCCAGCTGGATTTACCCGAAAAGGGCGAGGAAATTGCTGTTGTCGAAACTACAAGCGGCACGTTTAAAATCAGATTTTTCCCTGAAGAGGCACCTAAGGCTGTTTATAACTTCAAAAAACTTGCACAGCAGGGTTATTATAACGGAATTAAGTTCCACCGTATAATGGAGAATTTTATGATTCAGGGTGGCGACCCGACTGCTACAGGTATTGGCGGTAAGAGTGTATGGGGAGAATCTTTTGAAGATGAATTTAATATGAACCTTTTAAATATTACAGGTTCTGTTTCTATGGCGAACAAAGGACCTGACACTAACTCAAGCCAGTTCTTTATTAACCACAATACTGCGGCCCCCGATTGGGAATATTTCCAGATGTTCTATGAGGCATATCAGGAGGATAAGGCCTATATAAATGAAATGTATGGCGGCTGTGTGGATATGAGCAAGCTTACAGATGATATTAAGGCTCTT
Source organism: Clostridia bacterium (assembly GCA_017935165.1). Classification (GTDB taxonomy): domain Bacteria; phylum Bacillota; class Clostridia; order Oscillospirales; family Acutalibacteraceae; genus SIG603. Next base: position 4,729 of record JAGBID010000137.1, on the reverse strand, counting down.
TACGAACAGCATGGCGGCAATATGCATCTTGACGGTGCTTTAAATACTGCCGGACGCGGACATACTGTATTCGGTCAGGTTTTTGAAGGTCTTGACGTAATTGAGAGCATTTCCAAGGTTAAAACCGATGAAAACAATAAGCCTATAGGCGACGTAATAATTCGAAGCGTAAAAATAGAAATATACGAATAAAAATAAGAGCAGGAATGAAAGGGAAAACCTTTTATCCTGCTCTTTTTGTTTGTAAATTATTTATCGGAAGGGAATTTGATTCCTGCTTTTAAACGGATCTTTTCAGTTAAATCCGCCACCTTAATGCACATATCTGTACACTTATTGTATTCATTAAGGTTGTTAGCTTTATCGGTTATGAATTTATAAAAATCTATAGCCTCATAACCCATAAGCTTATATTTGGGCGTTTCACCGGATATTATTTCTTTGGTGCCGTCGGAATATTTTAATATAATGTTTTCAAGCTTTGAAATTGATGTAGTTGAAACAGTGCCTTTGTCGCCCTGAATATCGGAGTCAACACCTGCCTGACTGGTTTTGGAATAGGGAATACTTACAAGCTTATCGTCATAAACAAAAGTTATAACGCCACTGCCGTCAACACCGCTTGCCATCATATTCACTCTTACGTCAAAATCCTTAGGCTCACCGAAAAGGTATAAAGCAGGGTAGATGCAATAAATACCAAGGTCCATTAAAGCGCCTGTTTCCATTTGAGGATTAAAGATATTGGGAAGTTCGCCGTTTAAATAAGCATCAAGCTTACTTGAACGCTGGCAGAAATCAAATTTAGCAATACTGATATTGCCTATTTTACTTACAGCTTCGCTTAACTTATCTCTTTCAGGAAGATGCATAAACATTATGGCTTCCATAAAAATTACATTATGTTTTTTTGCGGCTTCAATAATAGTTATAACATCACTTACGTGGCTTGAAACGGGCTTTTCGCATATAACGTGCTTGCCGTTTTCAATAAATGCCAACGCGTGCTTTGTGTGAAGGTAATTTGGACTTGCAATATAAACTGCATCAATTAAATCGGATTTTGCCATTTCTTCTATATCGGTAAAAACAGTTTCAGTTCCGTATTTTGAAGCAAATGCTTTACCTTTTTCATAATTCCTTGAATAAACAGCATTAAGTTTCCACAGCCCACTGTCAAGAGCACCTTCAACGTAAGCATCAGTAATCCAGCTTGTACCGATTGTACCGAAATTAAGCATTGTAAATTCCTTTCTTACTTAGCATCGTAGATAATTGTTTTGACAATATCTTTAATTTTAATCATGTCGTCAAGTACTGCGAATTCATATCTTCCGTGAGCATTTTCACCTGCTGTGCAGATGTTGGGGCAGGGCAGACCCATAAATGAAAGCTGTGCGCCGTCAGTACCGCCTCTTATGGGGATAATAATAGGTTCAACTCCGTTTTTCAGCATGGCTTTCTTTGCCTGGTCGATTATGAACATATTGGGGAGAATTTTCTCCTTCATATTGTAGTAGGAGTTCTTTATTTCAACTGTAATTGGTTTTATTTCATACTTATCGTTTAAGTATTCTGCTATTTTATTAAATCTGTCTATCTTTTTATTAAGAAGATCAAGGTCGTGGTCACGAATAATGTAATCCATTACAGTTGTTTCAATATCACCGTTAATAGAAACGAGATGACTGAAGCCTTCATAACCTTCTGTGTGTTCGGGAACTTCGTTTTTGGGGAGCATAGATGCAAATTCCATAGCAACGGTCATGGAATTAATCATCTTGTTTTTCGCACCACCGGGGTGAACGCTTCTGCCTTTAACCGTTACTTTCGCAGAGGCTGCGTTGAAGTTTTCATATTCAAGTTCACCAAGACTTCCGCCATCTACGGTATATGCATAATCTGCAGCAAAACCTTTTACATCAAAGAAAGCGGGTCCGTTACCGATTTCCTCGTCGGGAGTAAATGCTATTTTAATTTCGCCGTGGGGAATATCACTTTCAATGATTTCTTTTGCAGCCTGAAGGATAATTGCAATACCGCCCTTATCGTCACAGCCTAAAAGAGTTGTGCCGTCAGTTACTATTAAGGTTTTACCTTTATGCCTTGCTATGTTTGGAAAATCCTTAACTTTTGTAATTATGTTAAGCTCCTGATTTAAAACAATGTCACCGACATCGTAGTTTTCAACAAGGCGGGGCTTTACGTTTTCGCCGCTTATTTCCGGAGAGGTATCCATATGAGCGATAAAGCCAATGGTTTTTCTTCCTTCAACAGTAGCAGGAATTCTGCCGTAAACATAAGCGTGTTCATCAACAAATACGTCACTTATACCAATTTCCTTCATTACATCCTGAAGATGATAAGCAAAGCTGCGCTGTTTTTCAGAACTTGGTACAACGTCAGGATTGTCACCGGATTTTGTATCGTAGGATACACAGTCTAAAAATATATCAAGTAAACTCATATTAAAAATCCTTATGCTTCGTTCCAGTATTTTTTAAGATTATTTAAACCAATTCTGCATGCTGTAAGAACTTCTTCCAGACCTTCAAATTCAACTACAAGGCATTCGTCATAGCCGTGTTTTTTAAGCTGATAAAGGCACTGTTTAATAGGAACAGCACCGTGACCCACAATAGTACCGCGAAGGTAATTTCCTGCTCTTGTTCGGAAAGAACCTTCACCGGGGTCAGATGAATCATAAGGCTTATAGATAAAATCTTTAGCGTGTACGTGAACAGCAAAGGGAGCAAGTCTTACAATTGCATCTACAGGGTTTTCATCGGCACACATAAAGTTACCAAGGTCGCAAAGAACACCGAAATTTTTGTGGTTAACTGCATTGTAAAGCATTTCTATTCTTTCGCTGTCCTGAGAAAAATAGCCGTGGTTTTCCGTCATAGTCATAACACCTTTAGTTTCAGCGTATTCGGCTACTTTTCTTACTCTTTCGCTGAGTACGGGCACAAGCTCAGAATAGCTTTTATATTCCTTACCGAAACGTCCGCCTGTAATATCGTGGCGCATTTTCTTTATACCTATAGCAGCTGCAACATCAATGTATTTCTTTAATTTTTCAATATCGTCATCACCCTTTAAAAGGTCGGCGCCAACACAAAGTGAAACGATTTCAATACCAACTTCATCAGCTGTCTTTTTTAGCTCAAGTGCATGGGGGAGCCAAGTGCTTTCATCATTGTTGAAATTGGTACCGTCAACCAACTCAATTGCGTCGAAGCCTAATTCCTTGGCTTTCTTTATGCACTCGATATCAGTTAATTCACCGCTGTTTATAAGTCTTGAAAAACTATAACTGCTTACTGCAAATTTCATAATAAATACCTCCGTAAATATGGTTAACTTAATTATCATACATAAAAAATTAATTGTCAAGTAAAAGAGATAAATTCGAAAATAATTTATAAAAAAGTAAAAATAATGCTTGACTTTTTTTGAAAGCCGTTATATAATATCAAAGTCGTCAAGAGACGAGCCATGGAGAGGTATTCTAATGGTAAGGAGCCACATTGGAAATGTGGTGTGCAGCAATGCATTGTGCGTTCGAGTCGCATCCTCTCCGCCAAAAACCACTTGCTATAAGCGAGTGGTTTTCTTTATTTTACAAGTAAATTTTCAAATACGCTTGACTAAAACATATAAAAATTGTATCATAAACTATATTGCTTTTATTTTGCTAAAAGGAGGAAATTTGCATTATGAAAAGAACAGAAATTGCAGCCTTATACTCAGATATCGCCAAGTATAAGGATACTGTTATAACTGTTTACGGTTGGGCAAGAACCATAAGAGATTCTAAAGCTTTAGGTTTCATTGACCTCAACGACGGCAGTTGTTTTAAAGGCGTACAAATTGTATTCGAGGCTGATAAGATAAATAATTTCAGTGAAATTGCTTCTCAGAATGTTGGCGTTGCTTTAAAAGTAACAGGTCTTGTATTAGAAACACCTGCAGCTAAGCAGCCTTTTGAAATACATGCTCAGGAAATCAGCGTAGAAGGTGCTTCTTCACCTGATTATCCTTTACAGAAAAAGAGACATTCCGTTGAATATCTCAGAACTATTGCTCACTTAAGACCCAGAACTAACCTTTTCAGCGCAGCTTTCAGAATCCGCAGTGTTGCTTCTTATGCTATTCATAAGTTCTTCCAGGACCAGGGCTTTGTTTATGCTCACACACCTATCATCACAGGTAGTGACTGTGAGGGCGCAGGCGAGATGTTTAAGGTAACAACTCTTGATTTCGATAACCTTCCTAAGAATGAGGATGGCACAGTTGATTTTAAGGAGGATTACTTCTTAAAGCAGACATCCTTAACAGTTTCCGGTCAGCTTGAAGCTGAGTGTATGGCAATGGCATTTGGTAAAACATATACTTTTGGTCCTACTTTCCGTGCAGAGCGCTCATTTACACCCAGACATGCGGCTGAGTTCTGGATGATAGAGCCTGAGATTGCTTTTGCTGATTTACAGGATGATATGGAGCTTATCGAGAATATGGTTAAGTATATCATCAATTATGTTATTGAGCATTGTCCTCAGGATATGGCTTTCTGCAACCAGTTTGTAGATAAGGGCCTTCTTGAAAGACTTGACCACATCGTTAATTCTGACTTCGCTCGTGTTACTTATACAGAAGCTATTGACATTCTCTCTAAAAAGAATGACGAGTGGGAGTATAAGGTATTCTGGGGCAGCGACCTCCAGAC
>JAGBID010000136.1 GCA_017935165.1 Clostridia bacterium | reverse complement strand
GACTCAATGAGAAGTAACTACGATTTCTTCGAGGATAACACTATGGTCTGGGAGCGAAGCTTTGATACTGACCTTTCAAATAAGGATAATTTCACCGAAGCTTACGTAACGAAGCACAGCTTTGAGATTCGAAGCGACGTTTTCGAGGGCGACCCCTATATAGTTGTGGACGGTAAGTACAGGCTTAAGGTAATTTGCGAGGATAAATTAGGTCAGCCTATAAGTAAAATTCAGTACGAAGGTGTTTTAGGTTAATAAAATGAACTATCAGGACGTAAACGCCAAAACCATTGATAAGTGGATAGAGGACGGCTGGGAGTGGGGCAAGCCTATTTCCCACGAAACTTATGAAGCTGCCTTAAAAGGGGAGTGGAAGGTTTTCTTAACACCCACAAAGCCGGTGCCTTATAATTGGTTCGGTGATTTAAAAGGTAAGAAGCTTTTAGGTCTGGCTTCAGGTGGAGCACAGCAGATGCCCATATTTGCGGCATTGGGAGCTAAGTGTACCGTCCTTGACTACTCCGAAAAACAGCTTGAAAGCGAGAGGGTATTTGCTGAGCGTGAAGGCTATAATATCGAAATTATAAGGGCGGATATGACTAAGCCCCTGCCTTTCCCTGATGAAAGCTTCGATATTATCTTCCATCCCGTGTCCAACTGCTACGTAAGGGAAGTTAAACCTATATGGAAAGAGTGCTGCAGAATTCTTAAGAAGGGCGGCGTGTTGCTTTCGGGTCTTGATAACGGAATGAATTTCATTATCGACGAAAATGACGAGACAAGAATAGTAAATAAGCTTCCCTTTGACCCCCTTAGTGACGAAGAATTATATAGAAAGGGTATTGAAAGCGGCAGCGGCGTGCAGTTCTCCCATACTTTACAGGAGCAGCTCGGCGGTCAGCTGGAAGCAGGGCTTATCCTTACCGATTTATATGAGGATTTAAATGGTTACGGTAAATTGGATGAACTAAACATTCCGTCTTTCTGGGCTTCAAGAGCAATAAAGGGTAAAATAGTTACAGAATAAAGAAAACCTGCAGGGATTTTAAAGCGTTCTGCAGGTTATTTATTTAAAAGAAAGACCGAGGAAATAATCCTCGGTCAATTTTTATGTTACGGTTGTTTAAGTTTCTTTATTCAGGCTTTTGATATTATTCCATATCAAGCTCGGAGAAGAGAACTTCCTTCCACTCGTTTGTGCCGTCAGCTAAGTAGTAGGTATTTACGCTGTAGGGAGTGAAGGTAACTTTGAGTTCAGCGGGAAGAACGTCACCTGAAACTGTTACAGGTGTTTCCTTGCCGTCTGTCTCGTAAAGTCTTATTACAAGACCCTTGCCGTCTTCGCTTCTCTTAATTGCGGAGAGAACGATATTGTCGGCGCTGATGTCAAGTGCCTTATAGGTCTTATCCATAAGCTTGCCTTCGTGCCAGTTTTCAATGATGTTTGTAGCGCCCTTGTTAAGCTGGCGTGCAGCCTTGATAACGGGTGCCCAGGAATCATAAACAGGCATAATAGCATAGTTAAAGTCTTTTCTGCCCTGGTCGGTGTATTCACTTTCGTTGCTTCTGGGACCGCCGTGGTCACCGTAGATGGGGCTTCTTAAAACTGTCTGGTAAATTGTGCCGTCCTTAACGCTGCTGGAATAAGTATTGTCGTTAAGAAGTGCGTAGCCTGCGTCTGTACCCTTTACGGAAGTCCACATCAAGCCGGGCTCTTCCTCGCCATCGGCAGGTCTTTCGATAACGCCGAAGGGAATTTCGTAGTAAGCCTTGGGGTCTGTAACCTTCATAGGCCATGCAAGTTTAAGCATCTTTCTCTTTTCGTGCCAGTCAACCTTAGCCTTAACTGTAAGCTTTTCGCTGCCGGGCTCTAAGGAGAAGTACTGGGTAAGAACGGAATCGTTATAACGGGAAACAACCTTAACTGTTGCTCTTACGGGGCCGTTTTCAAATACTGTAACCTCAGCGTCACCGAAGCGTGCCATTACGTCAGTAAAGAAGTTCTTGGCGTGGCTCCATGTATCGTGGTAGTTTTCATCAATAACTGTGGGAACAGCGGCTCTGCCTGTGATAATTTCCTCACCTGTTCTCTTATCGATAAAGGACTGGATGTAGCCGGTGTGAAGCTCGAATTCAATTCTGTAAATATCGTTCTCAAGAACTGTACCCTTGTGGTTGTTAGCTGTAAGGAAGCCATCGTAAGCTGTAGCCTTAACAACACTGTTCTCTGTATCGTTAACAGCCTTAAGGTCACTTTCAAGCTCGTCAATGTAGTAAACAGCATAACCGAGGGCAGGAATCTTAGCCTTAAAGAGTGTGTCGTATCTCCAGTAGCATTCAACTGTTGTGGAGTAAATAAGCTGGGAAGGAACTACGTTGCCGTCAGCATCGCGTACAACCTTAGCCTGCTTGTTTACGGAAACAAGTTCCTCAATATCAAAGCCGTTGGGGTTAAAGATAACTACGGGCAGACCCTTAGACTTATCCTGTGTATCAATTGCCCAGGAAATAGTCTGAAGTGCGTTATTCTCAGCTACTGCGGCTGTGTTTTCAGCCATACCGTACATATATCTTGCGTCGTCGTGAACTTCCTTAATGGAGCAGCCACCCATTGAGTCGTGGAAGTGGAGGAAGAGGATGTTCTTCCAGGCTTCTTCAAACTTAGCGTTATCAACCTTTTTGCCGCAAAGCTTGTTGGCAATTACACTGTAAGCTTCAGCTGCGGAAAGGGAGGCTTCACCGCGGCGGATGCCGTTCTTAACGTGGCCGACTGTAGCGTAGCAGCCTGCTGCGTGGTGCTGTAAATCATCATAGAATTCGGGAATTTCACCGCCGTTAGCTCTTACGTCATCAAAGAAATCTGTAACTGTGGAGTAAATAAGCTCCTTTTCGGGGTGATTCTTCTTATATTCTTCAAGGAGAGTGATGTTTGTAATTGTGGGACCGCCGCCGTGGTTACCAACACCGTAGAAGATGGGTAAGCTTTCTAAATCTGTAGCGGATTCGTTATCAAGGTACTCAAGTCTTTCTTCAAGCTCTTCCATTGTTCTGAAGTTCTTGCAGTAGGGGTCAAGAATTCTGTAGGTGTGAACGCTGGAGCCGTCAGGTGAAACCCACTTGAATATATCGGAATTCATTGTTTTTTCCTGAGGAGAGGGACGCATCATAATATAATCTGTCATACCGCTCTTGCGCAGGATCTGAGGAATCATAAGGTTGTGACCGAAGGAGTCAACGTTATAGCCAACCTTGGAGGTAACACCGAACTTGTTGTGGAAATAACGCTGTGCATAAAGGGTCTGACGTGCAAAGCCTTCACCGGAGGGGTTATTACAGTCAGGCTGAACGTGCCAACCGCCAACGATAATGAATCTGCCTTCCTTGATTCTTTCCTTCATCTCCTCGAACATATCGGGAGCAAATTCCTCTACCCACTGGTAAACGGAAGCGGAGGAGCATACGAATTTAAACTCCGGGAACTCCTTCATTCTGTCAAGAGCACTGCGGATTGTAGCCTTAGCCTCTGCACTGCCTTCCTGCCAACGCCACTGCCATACGGGGTCAAGGTGAGCGTTACCGACAAGATAATACTTGTTTTTCTTTTTCATAATGAATTTCCTTTCTTTAACTCAGGGAATACTGAGTGATATTTTTTCTTTGTAAATGCGCGACAGCATACTTACTATTAAGAACAATTTAGCATAAATCAAATACTATGTCAAGCGTGAATTTGGCAGTATGCACAAAGCATTAAGCTGTTTATGGCGAAAATTCACATTTATGTGAAATAAGGACATAAAACAGGCGCCGCACCCCTAAAGGTACAGCGCCTGTTTATTCTTCTTTTAACTCTATACAGTCTTCCCTTTGATAGGAAAGCGGAATAGATAGGTAGCTAAGTTGCCCGTGTGCAGACGGGGAAACCAAACCATAGGGTCAGATAATTTTGTTATTCATGCATATAAATTATAAGCTCGCCGCCCTGCTGAAGCTCTGAAGCTTTTATTTCCATCTTATCAAGCTCCTTGCCGTTGAATACAGCCTTATAGGAATATATACCATCACCTTCTCTTTTTACGGTTAAGGTTTTACCGTTTGAAAGATGCCATACGGATTTAAGCATTAAAGGGGAAGTTATAAGTACTTTATTCTGTGCGGAGAGAGGAAATAAACCTAAAGCATTCCACATATAACAGCTTGTGGTACCGCCGGAGTCATTATTTCCGGGTATTCCGCCCCTGCCTTCGCTGAACATATATTTTACGCAGGCGTTTGTTATCTCACACAGCTTATCGTGACCATCGCAGTAGTGATAAGCAGCAGGAGCTTCTAAATCAGATTCATTATTATATCCTTCAAACCTACCGGATACATCTTCAGGGTGGGTGTAACCAAAGAAACGGTCAAGCAGAGCCATAAATTTTTCTTTACCGCCTGCGAGCTTTACTCTTTCCTCCATATTACGAAGTGGGCGGAATGAGTCGTTCCAGGCGCTACCCTCATAGTAATTTCCGTTTTGAGGGAGAAGACCCGTTTCTCTGTCGATAGTATCCATCCAGCGGTTTTCATACTTTGCAAATTCACTATCGTCTAAACCTAAAACACGGCACATTTCAGCTAAAGCGCCACAGGAATCGGCAGCGTCGTAGATGTGAGAGGCGTGACGGAAGGTTTCTCTGTGGAATTCAGCCATATGGTCGGCGTGCAGGTCAACCTTTGCCATTTTTAAAAAGCTTTCCCAATCAGCTTCAACACCTCTTATAAACGCATCATAGGCAACTCTTTCGGCAAGCATTAATGATTGTCCGCAGTAATTCTTATAAGTATCGCTGGAAAGAGTGTGACATTGGGGGAATCTGCCTACCTTTTCACAGAAATGAGTAAAGGTGTAAATTATTTTTGAGCTTATTTCAGGGTAAAGCATAAAGAGTAGGGGCATCTGAGTTTTATAGGTGTCCCATAAAGTGGAGAAGTCGTTTACAAATATATCCTCATCATATATAAAGCTGTCGCCTGTAAAATCTGCAGGCTTTATTATTGTATGGTAGAAGTTAGAATAGAATATTCTTCTGTCTCGCTCAGAAGGAGCTTCAATCTCAATTTTGCTTAAATATCCGTTCCAAATGTTATAAGCGTCGTTCTTAATCTCCTCAAAGCTTCTTGTTTCGCTATGTACATATTTTTTAGCCTTATCTATACTCTTAAGTGAGAAACTAAGCCTTATTTCTTTCTTACCCGGAGTATTAAATTCAAAGGATGCACCATAACGCTGCTTTGCCTTTTCAAAAGTAAGCTCACCTTCACGCTTTATGTGGGCATAATCGTCCCATAAAACTATGTTATCAGCATCAGGACAATATACATAGAGGTAGATGGGTACCTCGTACATAACTACCTCAGCCTCAAATTCATTTTTACTTAGAATTTTTATTCTTGATTTCTCAGAATAGGCACGAGTGTCGAGACCGTTATGGGGGAAGCCGCAGTTATTTATATCAATTGCAATACTGCCTTTTTCCTTTTTAAAATCATAACGATGAACAGCAGTATTTTTACTTACGGTAAGCTCAGCTTTTATATCGCTTTCCTTAAGTTTTACACTGTAGTAACCGGGCTTGGCGTACTCTTCCTCCATGCTGTAAAAGAAGGAGGATTCAAAGGTATCACCATAATGGGG
>JAGBID010000135.1 GCA_017935165.1 Clostridia bacterium | reverse complement strand
CTGTCAAGTCCGTTTGCCACACGCCATAAGGAATAGCCGTTTTTACCCAAAAGCTTCTGCATTAAGGAAGGCTCGCTTTCGGCTATCTGACCTATTGTTTTAATGCCGTACTTATTAAGGGTCTGCTTGGTAGCTCTGCCAACATAGAGAATTTCCTCCACGCCCATAGGCCACACCAGCTCCTTGTAATTTTCCCTTGAAAATTCCGTAACGGCATCAGGCTTTTTGTAGTCACTGCCAAGTTTTGCAAATTCCTTTGTAAAGGAAACGCCGATAGAAACGGTAAGACCCAACTCCTTTTTAATTCTCTCCCTTATTTTCTCGGCTATCTCCCTGCCGCTGCCGAAGAGCCTTACGCTGCCCGTAACGTCCAGCCAGCATTCGTCAAGGCCGAAGCTTTCAAGCTTGTCGGTATATTCGGAGTAAATGTCGTAAGCGAGGTTTGAATATTTCATATATCTTTCGGAATGAGGTTTGCACAGCACAAGCTCCGGGCATTTTTTTCTTGCCTGCCATATAGGCTCCGCTGTTTGCACGCCGAATTTTTTAGCAAGCATATTTTTAGCTAAAATTATTCCGTGCCTTTCCTCGCTGTCACCTGCCACCGCCATGGGAACATCCTTATACTCGGGGTGGTATAAGGTCTCCACGGAAGCGAAAAAGTTATTCATATCTATATGAAGTATTATTTTGTCCTTATTCATCAGGGTCGCCTCGCTTTTGCGAACATCTGTTCGACTATCTATATTTTAGAACATTTGTTCTGATTTGTCAATGGTAAATTTTACTTTAATTATATAATTTCTATTGAATTTGTTTTTTAATAATCTTATAATTATCTTAACATATTTTAAGGAGAATTTCATTATGGCAATGATAAAATGCGGAAATTGCGGTAAGGAAATAAGCGATATTTACGATAACTGCCCCTACTGTAAAAATCCCCTTCACCAAAGCAGCTCAAAAAGCGAAATTAACGACGTATCTAACGACGATTTAACCGAAAACCTTATCTTAACAGGCTACGGCGCATTCCTTTCTCTTTTAGCCCTTTTACTTTTTAATACCTTATCTAATATTTATGGCGGAAGATACCTTGGCGATGTTTATATGGCAGCCGGGGTTACAGCCTGGTCGGCATTTTTCTTTATTAATATAGCCGTGCTTTTTATAGGCGCTATCGCTCACACATTCCTACCCTTACTTATAAAGAATTTTTCAAGTCTTCCCGATTTTGTGATACACTCTATCATAACTGTTATTATGGCTGTAATACACACAGCTGTAATCGTAATTTTCAAGAGCCCCATACTGGTGGCTTACAACACCCCTCCCGCAGTAATAGATATAGCAGCCTCCCTCACTATCTACTACGGAATTGCAGTTTCCTTTATTCAGGGCGCTATGATAATTTCAGGCAAAAACCACTCCCCCATTTTGGGCGTACTTTTCGAGCTCTTACCTTTCATAGTTTTCATATTAGCTGGATTCCTTCTTATGCCTCTTTTCATTTTTGCACTGGCTTTAGGCGTAACGGGTATTGTTTGGGCAGGCATTATAGCCGTGCTTTTAGCCTTCGGCGCAGCCATTGTCAAATCCTTATTTATTACGGGGTTTTAAAATTAAACGAATATAATGTATATAAAAAGACAGCTTCCTTTCAATTTCGAAGCTGTCTTTTATAATTCAGGATTATATTACTACTGTTTATCGGTAGTGTTATTTTACATATCCTTTTTCTGGGGGTTATCTTTTCGCATTTTTGTGGGGGAGACACCAAAGTGCTTTTTGAAATCCCTTAAAAAGCTTGATATTGAGTTATAGCCGCTTTCGCCTGAGATATCGGTTATGGAAAGCTTTGTTAAGGTTACAAGGCGTACGGCGTGGTTCATCCTTAAATTTCTTATGTAGTCACCGCATTTTGAACCTGTTTCCTTTCTGAAAAGGGAACAAAAATAGTTGCTGTTCAAAAAGAACTTAGCGGCAATATCCTCCACGGTGATATTCTCCCTGAAATGCTCGTTTATATAGCTTAAAATCGGGTAGATGGTTTTATTTACGGAGACACCGCCTGCTTCATTTTCAAGGTCGAAACACCTTAAAAGCACAGACAAAAGCGAAAAGCTTATATGCTCTATGCTTTTAAACGTAAATTTGTCCCTTGGGTCTATATTAAGCTCAGCTTCAAGGATATCAAGAATCCTCATAATTCTGTCAAAATCCTCACGGTTTAAGGTTTTTACAAAATCGCCGCTGTAGGAAGTAAAATAAGCTCTTAACTCCTCCGGCATAAGCTCAGGGGAAATTTGCACAAGCCTTATTTTTGCTTTTTTCCTTAAATTTATTTCCTGAAAATCTGTGGTACGCATAAAGCTTACGGTGCCCGGCTCTATTTTATAGCTTCTGCCGTTAACTTTCAGCTCTCCGTCACCTTCTAAATATATTTCAAACTCATAAAAGGTATGCCAGTGAAGCACAGCCTCGGTGAAGGTATAGCTTCTGTATTGTATTTGTTTTTCTTTTATTGATAAAAGTACAGCCTGACTGTTTTTCATTTATTTATCCGCCCAACAAAAAGTTAATAATATTATAAGCAATGATTGTTAAAAAGTCAAACACTGCTGAGTTTTTGAGAACTTTACCAAAGCAACAGCATAGTTTTCGCAAACTTATTACCTTATAATTAAATTATAAATTAGCGAAAGCGGTGAAATATATTTATGCTCATTAAGGTAAACGTAAACGAAAAGGAAAATTTAGGCGGCTTTAAGCTTGTTAACTGCGGTAATATGTCTCCCCCTATTTATTCTGAGAATGCAGGTCAGGACATAAGAAAATACTACAAGGAGCTTTATATTCCCTACGTAAGAAATCACGATGCCGCACTTTTTAACGGCGGTTTAAGACTTGTGGACATTCCTATGGTATTTCCTCTTTTCCACCTTGACCCCAATGACCCCAAAAATTACTATTTCAAAGCTACTGACGATTATATTCAGGTTGATCAGGATTGCGGCTCAAAGGTTTACTACCGCCTTGGCGTAAGCATCGACCACAGCTACAATAAATATAATATAGACCCGCCTGAGGACTATGAAAAGTGGGCAGATATTGCTACGGGAATTATCCGCCATTATACTGAAGGCTGGGCAGAAGGCTTTAACTACGATATAGAATACTGGGAAATTTGGAATGAAGCCGAGGGTATTTCAGGTGAAGGCAGACATCTGCACACAAACTGGAATGCTCCTTACGATACTTTCCTTGATTTCTACGTGGTTGTTTCCAAAATTTTAAAGGAGAGATTCCCCCACCTTAAAATCGGCGGTCCCGCACTTTGCGGCTGGGATAAGAATGAAAATTCCGCTCCTATGCGCTTCCTTAAAAGATGCGCTGAGGAAAAAGCACCCTTAGACTTTTTCTCCTTCCATTGGTATACACATGATCCCCACCAAATGGTAAAATTCAGCTACGAAGCAAGGGAAATGCTTGATAGCTTAGGCTATAAGGATACTGAACTTCACATCAACGAGTGGCAGTATCTCCCCGATAACGGCTTCAGCGATATGAGAGAAAACCCACCGGTTGCTCCAAAAATATATCGTTCAATGCAGGATTCACAGGCAGGCGCTTTCGAAGCCGCCACTATGATAAGTTTCCTTGACTGCCCCTACGATATGAGTATGCTTTACACCACTTCTACAGGTCATTTCGGTATGTATGAGGCAGATTCTTTCCTTCCTGCCAAAAATTACTACAGCGTAAAGGCTTTAGGTCAGCTTTTTCACTTCTACCCTGAAAGAGTTAATGCAGAAGTAACTGCCGAAATGAGAGAAAGAATTTCAAGCGTACAGGCTGCTGCAGGTCTTGACGAAAACGGTAACCTTTCTATCGTAATTGCCAACTACAAAAACGGCGCCTCCGACTTTGAAATCGCTTTCGAAAACGAATATACCGGTTTCGAAGTAATGGCAGTAACCGACGAACACAGCCTCGACAGTATACCATTTACTTATGAAAACGGTGTTATTAAAGCAGAATGTAAGCACCACTCCTGCACTCTTTGGATAAAAGCGTGCAAATAATTTAAGAAACGGTAAATAATTACTAATTATTACAAATAACAAGTCAGGAAATCTGCCAAAACAAGGCTTTTTTCCTGACTTTTTTCTTTTTTGCACAGTTAAATGTAAAATTCATAATAAAACTTTGGTTCTTTTTTCCTCTTGAAGCTTTTGTATTATGGTGGTATGATACATCAGGCGAAAATTCCAAAATCAGAAAGAAGGATATTTGTTCTATGGAAATATATCTTATCAGTTTAGCTATCGCTATTATAGGCGGTTTAATGCTTTCAAGACTTACAAAGCTTATTAACCTTCCTGCCGTTACAGCCTACCTTGTTGCAGGTCTTTTGCTTGGACCCTTCGTTATAGGCGCCTTTGGCATTCCCGGCATTGGATTCAACTCCATGGAGCACGTTGAAGGTTTAGGAATAATCACTAAGCTTGCTTTAGGTTTTATTGCTTTCACTATAGGCAACGAGTTCAGACTCAGTCAGCTTAAAACCTTCGGTTCAAAAGCAATCACAATCGGTATCCTTCAGGCTGTTGTAACAACCTTACTTGTTGACGTTATTCTCATTGCACTTCACTTTATGTTCCCTGAGATGATTTCAATTCCCGCAGCTATTACATTAGGTGCTATTGCTTCGGCTACCGCTCCTGCTGCTACACTTATGGTTGTACGTCAGTATAAGGCAGACGGTCCTTTAACAAAGCTTTTATTACTTGTAGTTGCTATAGACGATGCTGTAGGTCTCTTACTTGTCTCAGCATCCTTCGGTATTGCTTCAGCACTTTCCAACGGTTCCATAAGCGTAATAGGCGTTGTAGTTGAGCCTATTATCGAAATTGTACTCTCACTTTTATTAGGTTCACTTATGGGTGTGCTTTTGGACTTTGTAGAGCAGTTCTTCCACTCCAGAAGTAAACGTATGGCTATCTCCGTAGCTTTCGTACTTCTTACAGTAGGCATCTCTATGATCAAGTTCAACATCGGTCCTGTGCATTGCGGTTTCTCACTTTTACTTGTATGTATGATGACAGGTACAGTTTTCTGTAATGTATGTTCCACTTCAGAGGAACTTATGTCACGTATTGAAAGCTGGACTGTGCCTATCAATATCCTCTTCTTCGTTATTTCAGGCGCCGAGCTTGACCTTAACATTCTCTCTAACCCCATCACTCTTGTTGTTGGTGTAATTTACATTATCGCAAGAAGTGCCGGTAAGTATTATGGTGCTTTCTCAAGCTGCAAGATAACAAAATGCTCCAATTCCATTACAGAAAACCTCGGTATTACACTTCTCCCTCAGGCAGGTGTAGCCCTTGGTATGGCTATCACAGCGGCTACATTACCCGACGGCAGCTTAGTAAGAAACGTAGTTTTATTTGCTGTATTGATTTACGAGCTTGTAGGTCCTGCACTTACTAAGATGTCATTAATGAGAGCAGGCGAAATTAATCCCGAAGGCAGAACAAGTGCCCGTAAGGAAAACGAGCCTAAAAAACCCGTGGACGTTAAATAATTCGTTAAATTTCAAAAAGCTTCCGTTTCGGCGGAAGCTTTTTACTTTTAAATTAATTATCTTATATACAAATGGAATAAAATATTGTATAATAAAGATGAATTTATCATTAAATTAAAAACGGAGGTAACTATGGCTGATTATAAAATAAATTCTGTGAACCATTTATTCAGCGGTGCGCCAAATAATATGCCATCCACCACGTATGCATCAGGCAATAAATTACCTAATCAAGCTACCCGCAGAGCACAGGCGAAAACTCAAACGGGCGGAAACGTATCATTCCCCTATTTTGCTTCACCCGTTAATAATCGCAGAGAAGCTATGAAAAGCGAGAGTATGAAAAGAGCAGCTATAAGACGCGAAGCTATAAAAAGCGAAAATTTAAAAGAACCGCTTGTTGTATGCCCCACCTGCGGTTTGAAGCTCAGCCTTGATACCGAGGAATGTCCAAACTGCTGCCATAAGCTTAAACCTAAAATGGATGATAATAAGAAAACCCTTATCCTCCTTATTATCGCTTTGCTTATTCTGCTTATTCCTTTCATAAAGAAGAGTGAATTTGACGGCAGCAATATACAGGACGATATAAACTCTTTCTTCTCTGAAATAGAAGATTCCTTTAACGAATTCATAGAAGACAGTACGGATTACGATGATTTCTTCTAATCTGACCAAAAAGGCGGCACACCATATTATGTTTACTGAAAATTTTGAAAAGCATCTTTATACGAAACGTGAACTTAAATTTAATAAGGACGGCAAGTTTAAAATCCTTATGATGTCCGATATCCAGGAGCCTTTGAATATCAATGAGCGCACTATGCCCGCAATAAACAAGCTGATTGATAAGGTAAATCCGGATTTTATTATCCTTGGCGGTGACAACTGCGACCATAACAGCGTGAGCGATAAGGAAAAGCTTAAAGCCTACCTTGATACTGTCACATATCCTATGGAATCAAGAAAAATCCCGTGGGCTCACGTATTCGGCAACCACGACCACGATATAGAACTTGATGACGTAGAAAAAACAATGCTGTATGAAAATTACCCTTACTGTATTTCCAAGCACTCCGAGGGGATTTTCGGTACTACTAACTACATTCTGCCTGTTAAAAGGTCAGACAGCGATGATATTGCCTTTAATATATGGGCAATTGATACAGGCGACCTTATCACGGACAGCAATATTAAAATCCCTGAAGATAGATTTGCTTTTAACAGACCTGTAAACTCCGACGCATGGGACATAATTCACTTTGACCAGCAAATGTGGTACTACTTAAATTCTGTTGAATTTGAAAAACGTTTTGGTAAAAAAATTCCCGGATTTATGTTCCAGCATATTGCTCTTTGGGAGTTTCAGATGATTGTTGATAATATGGAAAAGCTTAATGCCTACGGCTGTACTGAGGAAAGAATGGGACTTGGCTACTTTAACTCAGGTATGTTCTCGGTAATTGCTGAACGCGGTGATATTTTAAGTGTTGCTTCAGGTCACAGCCATATTGACGATTTTTCCGGTAAATTTGCAGGTATACAGTTAAGCCTTGACGGCAGCGCAGGTTACAGCCCCTACGGTAAGGACGAAACCCGCGGCGGAAGAGTTTTCGAAATTGACGAAAACGATATTGAAAATTTCAGAACCTATATGGTTCATTACAAAGACCTTTAAAAAGAAAGCACCTCAGTTTTTTTGAAGTGCACCCCAAAAGTAAAACGCTTTCGGGGTGCATATCATTACCCTGAGGTGTTATTTTTATTCCTTCAGATTAAATATTGCCCGTCACAACCAAAGTGGCAACACCGGGGTTAACTGAGAATGTTCCGTCCGTATTCTGTACCACTGTAGCTGCAGGCACTACAATCTGACCGGGAACTGTTGTAAATACGCCGGTCGCTGTATTATAAGTGTAATTTATAGGACTTGCCCATGCTTCACCGTTAAATGCTACACTTGTAATGCCCAGAATCGGGTCAAAGGTATCCGTTAATGTCACGTTATCCTCCGCAACTGCAGGCACAGTACCGTAATTTCTGACAGTGAAGGTATAAACGATTTCGCCGTTTTCCTCTACAACCGAAGGTGAAAGTGCCTTTGTAATATCGAGCCTCAAACTTTCCTCTACGGATATTGTTTCCGTAAGTGTCAAAGGATTTGTGAGGGCATCTCCCGAAACTGTAGCCAAATTTGTTATTTCAGCTTCACTTGTTAATGGCGCAAACTGTGTTACATTCGCTCTGTAAACTATAACAGCATCACCGTTAGCAGGCACATTCACTCCGCTTATCACTAAAGGCGGGCCTACCGTAACCTGAGGGGAAGCTTGCAAAACGCCGTCAGCATAATATAATAAAGAGCCGTCAATATAGCTTAAAGGATAAAGGCTCTGATTTTCAAACTGATATTCACCTAAATTATCAGTTACTGTTAAATTGTTAAGGGCTGCAGCACCTGAATTAACAAGGGAGATAACGTAGGTCACCGTACTTCCTTCGCTGTAGCTTCCCGTGGTAGCTGTTTTACTTCCGCTTAAAACTTCAGCAATCTCACCTGTAACGATATTGGAATTTACTTCCTGACCGTTATAAGAAAGCGTTGCTCTGTTTGTAAATGTTGCCATAAAGTTTCCTTTCCATAAATCTTTAATATTGCGCGCTATACATACTATGATCAAAAATTAAAAAAGTGAAATACAAAGCGAAAAATATTACATTGATTTTATTTCCTTATGATATATAATTGAATTAAGGATATTTATTTCTGAAATAAAACAAAAAGAGGTTAAAATAATATGGATGAAATTCGCTCCAAGCTTTATGAAAAAATCGGCGGCTTTATGAAAGGAATCTGCCACCCCAGAGAAAACTACAAAATGGTTACCGACGCAGGTATAAACTGGGTTCGCCGCGACCCTCCCCTGCCTATTGATAAGGACGGCAATGTAACCGAAAGCCATAAGAGATTTATGGAGGAAACAAGAAAATATGCAGAAAACGGACTTCGCTCTGTTGTTGTAAGCCCTTATCCCAGAGAATTTATAAGAAACGGAATTGACCCCAGAACTCCCGAAGGACTTAAAAAGGTTGAGGAAGTTTGCGCATTTATGGCTCAGGAATATAGCAAATATAATGTTTGCTGGCAGGCTACAAACGAGATGTTCGTGGTTCACTTCCGCGCTCCCTTAAACGAATACGAGAGCAAGGAATTTATTATCGCCAGCTTAAAGGGCTTAAGAAAAGGCGACCCCAATGCAGCTATAGGTCACAACACTGTTGAGTCTTTAGGTGTTTGGAACGAATATATTAAAGAAATCGATGAAAGATGTGATTACGATTACTTAGGCTTTGACCTTTACAACGGCACTTGGTCAAACGGCGGTCCCTCCACCTATATTGATAAGGTAAACGAGCTTTACGAAATGTGCAAGAAGCCTGTTATCCTTATGGAATTTGGCTTTGCTTCCCTCGGTAAAAACGCAAGCCCTGACTTCAGAGAGGCTTACGAATACATTAATAAGCTTGGCTTTAAGGACCTTGACGATATGGTAGCAAGAAAAGAAGAATACATAGAAACTCTTCCCTCCGAAAGCTTAAAGCACGTTGCACGTACCTGCGCACCTGAGGATTTAAAGCAGGCATTTTTAACAATGTTCCCCCACCTTTTAAAGATGTGGTTTGCTGAGGAGGTATTCCCCCATAACGAGGAGGGTCAGGCACAGTTCTACCAGGAGCTTCTCCCCATGCTTTTAGCAAGTCCCTACTTAGCAGGCGCCGTTATCTACTGTTGGCGCGACAGTAAAGCTTGCTTCACTTGCGACGCTGAGGACTGCCCCTGTGAAACAGCCTGGGGTATAGTAAAGCTTGACGACACCCCCAAGAAAGCATATTACACCATTAAAGAAATTTTTACTAAGTAATTTTAAAGGTACTTTCGTATTGAAAGTACCTTTTTATCATTTTGTTATTTTTTTACCGGTATAAATACACCATCAAAAATAGTAGCAAAATATCCCCAATCCTCCCATATATTGCTACCTTTACATGACCATGATAGTGTTACTTTTTCATACGGTGATACATCTATTGAAAAATCCTGAGGACGCGATGTATCTGAGAAATCTCTAAATACAGCAATTTCATCGCCATCGCCATATATGGTTAATGTTGCGGATGTTCTATAACTATCGCTTTCCTCACCTTTAGGTGAAGCTACAGTTCCCTCAAACTTATCATATTTATAATTAAGTAGAAATGTTATATAACCTTTACCAACGCTAACACTATG
>JAGBID010000134.1 GCA_017935165.1 Clostridia bacterium | reverse complement strand
CCTTACTACAACAAGACTTCCCAGAAGGGTCTTATTGAAAGCTATAAGTATATTGCGGACAGAGTTAATATTCCCTGCATTCTTTATAACGTACCAGGAAGAACAGGCGTTAATATTCTTCCCGAAACTTACGCCGAGCTTAGCAAGCACCCCAACATTGTTGCTACAAAGGAAGCTAACCACGACGTAAGCGCTGTAGCAAAAACAATTTCTCTTTGCGGCGAAAACTTAAACGTATATTCAGGTGAAGATGACCAGACCTTCCCCATTATGGCTCTTGGCGGCAAGGGTGTAATTTCCGTATTTGCTAACGTATGTCCCAAGGAAATGCACGAATTGTGCATGGCTGTAAAGAATGAGGACTACAAAACAGCAAGAGAGATGACAAGTAAGTACATTGAGCTTATGAACGCTCTCTTTATGGATGTTAACCCCATTCCTGTTAAAGAAGCATTAAACCTTATGGGCTTTAACTGCGGTCTTCCCAGACTCCCCTTAACCGATATGCCTGAGGAGAAAAAAGCAAAGCTTAAGGCTGTAATGGAAAAATACGGACTTATTAAAGCCTGAATTCATTAAGAAGGATATAAAATGACAAGGATAATTTTATGCGGCTGCCACGGCCACATGGGCAAGGTTATAACCGCAATTTGTGCAAAACGCGAAGATATTAAAATAGTAGCAGGTATTGACTTTAATTTAGAACAAGCAAGCTACCCTGTTTATAAGTATATAAGTGAATCCAAAGAAGAATGTGATGTTGTAATAGACTTTTCACATCCTTCTGCCCTCCCCTCTTTACTTGCTTACTCAAAGGAAAAGGGCGGTATTCCCTTGGTTCTTTGCACCACAGGTTACAGCCAGAGTGACGTACAGAATTTAAAGGAAGCCTCAAAAGAAATTCCCATTTTCTATTCAAGAAATATGTCTCTCGGCATTAATCTTTTAATCGAGCTTTCCAAAAAAGCTGCCGCTGTGCTTGGTGACAGTTTCGACGTTGAAATTATTGAAAAGCATCACAATTTAAAAATTGACGCACCCAGCGGCACAGCATTAATGATAGCTGATGCTGTTAAGGATGTGCTTCCCGGTGATAACACTTATACTTACGACCGCCACTCCCAGAGAAAGAAGAGAGAAAAAAGTGAGATTGGCATCCATTCCCTTCGCGGCGGTACAATAGTAGGTGAACACGAAATTGTGTTTGCCGGTAACCACGAAACTATTTCAATTTCCCATTCTGCACAGAGTAAGGATCTTTTCGCATCCGGCGCCGTTAACGCAGCTTTATATATGCATGGCAAAACTGCAGGTCTTTACGATATGTCTGCACTTATTTAAATTAAGGAGTAGCCTTTGCGAGGGCAAGGGCGCAAAATAAATATGAGCACAGTTATCAGTACAATTCACGGCATTACCCTGGTTACACTTCAGAGCTCACCTGCAAAGGTTTCATTTGTGGCTGAGATTCTTGACAGAATTGCTGAAAAAGGTATTAACATTGATATGATTTCAATGGCACCCACACATTCAGCTGTTACCTCCCTTTCCTTCACAATTCTTGATGATGACCTTATGAAGATGATAAGCTTCACATCCGAGCTTAAAAAGGAAACAGACATCAAGGCTCTTATAAGCAGTGTTAACCACAAGATTTCTGTTTACGACCAGAAAATGAAAAACACTCCCGGAATTGCAGCTAAGGTATTCAAGGCTATAGCTCACTGCGACGCTGACATCCGCCTTATAACAACAAGCGAGGTTGAAATTTCCCTTCTTGTTTCCGAAGCTGACTTCGATAACGTACTTATGGCCCTTGAGGATGAGTTTGCAGAATAAGTAAAAACAAAACTATAACGGTATAAAAACCCCCGACAGTTTAATTCTGCCGGGGGTTTACTGTTTGATAAATTGGAATTGGTAATATTTAAGCGAGGGTTTAACAGCCTTCGCTTTTCCTGTATGATGAAGGGGACCGGTCTGACGGAATTTGGAATTGGG
>JAGBID010000015.1 GCA_017935165.1 Clostridia bacterium | reverse complement strand
AGGTATACCCTATGATATTCCCGATTTCAGAAGGGAAGAGGACAGAATAAAATGGGAAAACGACCGTTTAACACCAATTCCTACTTTTTATGAAATGCCCAATATGCCTTGCTGCAGTGTGCCTGATTTTAAACCCAATGAGGAAAGCTATAATAATTATTTAGAAATAACCGGCGGTTACAGATAAAAAACACCGAGCCTATCGTTAAGATAAGCTCGGTTTTCTTTTTAGTAATTATCTTTTAACAAAGTATTCCTCGTACCAAACAAGGAAAGTGTATATTGTCCAGACTTTTCTCCAGTTATCGGAGTTACCGCCAATATATTCATCGAAAATAGCTTTTATTTCATCCACGTTAAAGAATTTTTCAGCTATATCACTATCGAAGAGTCTTCTTACGTCGCCGTTATATCTTTCGTCAGCCATCCAGACGCGGATGGGAACAACGAAACCTAATTTTTTTCTGAAAGCAATTTCCTCAGGGAGAACCTTGGAAGCGGCTGTACGGAAAGCAACCTTGTTCTGCTCGGGGTCGACTTTATATATTGAAGGCATTCTTGAAGCAATATCGAAAATTCTTGTGTCGGTAAGGGGCATTCTTACTTCAAGTCCTGCAGCAAGTCCCATTTTATCAACGTTTAAATAAATATCACCCTCAAGCCAGACCTGAATATCAACGTCACTCATCTTGGAAAGAGGGTCAAGTCCTTCGTTCTCAGTATAAATATCTTTAACAAGGTCAATGGGGAGGAAGTCTTCGTAATATTTTTTAAGTATCTTTTTCTTTTCATCTTCCTTCATAATGTTGGTGTTGCCAACGTAGAAGGTTTTAAGGTTATCGCTGTATCTTTCAGCATTTCTGTACATATTATAACCGCCAAAGAACTCGTCGGCGCCTTCGCCTGAGTAACATATCTTTGTATGCTTGGCTGTGCCAATGCAGCCTAAAGCGAAAGCAACGGCGGAAGCATCACCTAAGGGCTGCTCCATATTGTACATTACATAGGGAACAATGTTAAAATATTCTTCGGGTGTAACAAGGCAGCGGCGGTTGCCCTTGTTTAAAATGTCAGCAGTAATTTTAGCAAGGCCGGATTCATCAAGTCTTGAATCGTCATAGCCGCAGGAGTTACTCATTGTAACGTCGGAAGCGCCTAATACATAGGAGGAATCCACACCGCCTGAAAGGAAGGTTTCAGCGTATTCGTTTTCCTCACGGATCTCAGGTAAAATGTTAAGGAAAGTTTCGTGAATTTCGTCAGCCCATTCCTGTAAAGTTTTTGTGTTGTCAGGCTTAAATTCAGGCTTCCAATATCTTACTATATTAAGCTTACCGTTTTTATAGGTAAGGTATCTGCCGGGTAAAAGCTTCTTTAAACCGGTAAAGAAAGTTTCGTCGCCGCAGGTATAGGTCATTGTAAGATATATCTGCAGCATTTTCTCGTTAAGCTCTTTCTTAAATCCATCCATAGCCATAATCTCTCTTATGGTAGTGGCGCATAAGAATTTACCGTTTTCAGTTATATAGTAGTAAAAAGGCTATGTTCCGAACTGGTCACGAAGGCAGAAGTATTCACCGTTTTCCTCATTATAAAGAGCAAAAGCAAACATGCCGTGCATATGGTTTGCCATATCGCCGCCCCATTTTTCATAGGCTTTAAGAATAATTTCTTCTTCACGTTTCTCACGGGGGAGAGTATTATCTACCGCAAGTTCAAGGCAAAGAGCCTTATGGTTTCTTATATGTCCTCTGTAATTTAAAAGTTTCATTTTTAAGGGACCTTTCTAAATAAATTTACATATATAATTTACCACATTTTGCGATAATATTCAACAAAATCTCGTGTAAACTTTTTGTAACTTTAGTATTTGCCGAATCTTTTAAATTAAGCTGTAAATTCTTGAAAAAGGTGTAAGTTTTGGTATAATAATTATGAAAGGTGGTATTGAAATGGAAAAGAAAATACTTTATTTT
>JAGBID010000133.1 GCA_017935165.1 Clostridia bacterium | reverse complement strand
GGGGATGGCATCTTTTAAATTTAAGTGGTGTTTTAGACACGAAAAAACCCAGAAACCGTGATGGTTACTGGGTTTTTCGGGCTGTCATCTATTTTGGTAGCCAACCATGGTTGCGGAGAAGGGATTTGAACCACATGACCTTCGGGTTATGAGCCCGACGAGCTACCGGACTGCTCCACTCCGCGATATATATACCTTTCGTTTGGTACTTGACTATTATATCAGCAGCACACGTATTTGTCAAGCATTATTTTTAATAATTTCAAAATAATTTATTAAACAGGCAGGAACAATCCAATTCCTGCCTGCTTTAAATTTATTTAGCAAACTCTGTACCGATTTTTGCCTCCTCCAATACTTTTACAACATCCATCGCCTGCTGACTTGTAATAGGATAGGGCTTATTATTTCTATATGCCTCATAGAAATAATCCCATACCACGTCGGTTTTATCATAGGGACTAAGCTCAATAGTTTCTTCCTTCCAGGTTAAAACCTCGTCGTTACCGTAGGAGCCGCTTCCGGGCGTAGAGGGGTCTGCCTTAATTTCCTTAAGTTCAACACTTGGGTCAAGGTACTTAAGCTTTAAAGAGTTACCTTCACTTACAATACTTCCCTTTGTACCGTAAATAATATACTCGGGAACTTCGCAGGCAACACCGCCGCTTATTTCCATATCAACAACTCTGCCGTTAACACCCTTAAAAATGATTTTTATATGGTCTTCTGCATCACCAACTGCTGCCACACGCTTAATATCCGCGAACATACTCTCGTAAGCGCCGCCGCAGAAACGAAGGGAGTGGTCCACAATATGAGGTCCCCAGTTAAGAAGCTGACCGCCGCCGAATTCCTTTATAGTCTGCCAGTCGTTACGGCGCTGATATCCGTTGCGGGCAAGCCTTATTTCGTAAACCTCGCCTAAAATGCCTGAATCGATAATCTCGTTTACTTTAATAAAGCCTTCCTCAAAGCGTCTGTTATGGCGGACGAAAATCTTAGGTCCTGCAGGCTGACTTCCTAACTTAACAAGTTCCTTTGCTTCCTCGTAAGTTTCACAGAAAGGCTTCTCAACAAGAACACTTTTACCTGCAAGCAGAGCCATTTTTGCGTGCTTATAATGGTCGCAGGAACGGGTTGCTATATCCACAACCTCAACCTCCGGGTCATTTATAAGGTCCTCAATGTTATCATAGGTACGGCAGGAAAATTCCTCAGCATAGCGCTCGTATCTGTCCTTAATAAGATCGCAGGCTGCTACAACCGTAAATTTATCGGGGCGCGCTTTCAGGCATTCTCTGTGTACGCTCATACCGATTCTGCCAAGTCCTACTACACCGACTTTGATAGGTTTACTCATTTTTGTTCCTCCTTGGTTACTTCTTTGTCTTTATATCATATCGGATAATACCGATAATTATGGACGTCATTGCAAACACCTCGTTAATTGCACCTGAGTAAGCGCCGTGAACAAGGTTATATATAAGCCAGCAAGGGCCAACAGCTAAGGATATCGCCCTTATATGCTTTGTTTTCTTCATCCACTGTGCAACTGTTGAAAGTATTGAACCTATAATAGGCAAAATACTCCATAAGTCCTGCCAGGTAAAAACTCCGACTGCAATCATAGCTAAAATAAATGCGAAAAGCCACACAGGTGACGATGCCCACTTCTTGTTATTGAACATAAATATAACAGTTCTTATAAGTGAAATAATATCAAGTACGCCGCCTGTAATTGCACCAAGAAGCAAAAGTTGTATGATAAACAGCACTATAGCTATAATCTGGCACAGCATATATTTTTTCCTTTCCTTCATCTGAAATGAAAGAAGGGAAAACACAATTCCTAAAACTCCTGCTATCTGAGCAATTATATATTCTGTCATTTATTCTTCCGTTCCTTACAATCTATTCACATTATACTAAAGTAATTTTTGCTTGTATATTGTTTATTTTATTTAGATTATTGTAATATTTACTTTTATTTGATATCATATATTTAAAGGTTGGTGATAAATTTGTTCAGATTCAAAGTAATTTCAGATAATCTTAAGGATGAATTCTGGTGTAGTCACGATATAGAAAAAACTCCTTACGATAACCGCACACAGTATTCGAAGCATTTTCACGAAAATTTCGAGCTGCTTCTGTTTTTAGAAGGCGACGTAAGCTACAATATTGACGGTAATATTTATAATTTAAAGCCTTACGACCTCCTGCTTATTCCTCCTTACACCTACCACTTCTTAATTCCTAAATCCAACGTCTGTTATGAAAGCTACGTTATAAATATCGGTACCGATTCACTAAGCAGCAAGCAGAAAGAAAAACTTTTTTCACCGCCGCATATTTTAAATATAGCAAATGACAGTGATTTAAGAAGAATGTTCACCCTTCTTGATTATTACTACGAAGCTTTCAGTGATACTGATTTTCATCAGGCTACACTTCATACTCTTTATACCGTTTTACTGATGCTCTTTTATAAGAAAGATGAAAAAGAACCCCCCGATGAAAGCACCGAAGAAATAACCTTAATAAGCAAAATAACCACCTACATAAATGAAAATATTACCGAGGAGTTAAACGCTGAAATAATTGCAGCTCATTTTAATTTTTCCCGTTCTTATATTCAGAATCTTTTCTCATCAGTAATGAATATAGGCCTTAAACAGTATATAAACAGAAAGAAAATTTACGCTGCAAGAGCAGATATACAGAAGGGTATGCTGCCTAATGACGTTATGAAAAAGTACTCATTTAAGGACTATTCTTCGTTTTACAGGCTTTATAAAACTGTTTTTGAGGTTTCACCCAGAGATGATTTTAAATTAAAAAAGTGAACACGATAAAGTAATATATTTTATTGATTTTGTTTTTACTGCTAATTATAATTCACTTATCAACCATACTTGTGACAAGGAGAATATTATGATTATAGAAAAAAGAATCAAGAATTTTGAAAATTTAGGCTTTGGCATGTTTGTTCATTTCGGTATATACAGTCTTTTAGGTAAAGGTGAATGGGTAAAACATATTTACAGTATTCCCGATGTAGAATACGAAAAGCTTACAAAAGAATT
This sequence comes from Clostridia bacterium, assembly GCA_017935165.1. Taxonomy (GTDB): domain Bacteria; phylum Bacillota; class Clostridia; order Oscillospirales; family Acutalibacteraceae; genus SIG603. The sequence continues at coordinate 24,783 of JAGBID010000133.1, read as the reverse complement.
TGACCCTGAAAAGGATTGGGCAGAAAAATTAGTCCTTGCCGCTAAAAATGCAGGCTGTAAATATATCACTCTCACTTCCCGCCATCACGACGGCTTCTCCCTTTATGATACTAAGGGACTTTCCGACTACGATGCAATGCACGCAAAATGCGGCCGTGACCTTATAAAGGAGTTCGTAGATGCCTGCAACAAAGAAAAGATAAAGCCCTTCTTCTACCATACTTTACTTGACTGGCACGTTAAGGAGTATAAGGAAAACTTCCCCAAATACCTTGAATATTTAAGAAAATCCGTTGAAATTCTCTGCACAAATTACGGTGAGATAGGTGGATTATGGTTTGACGGTATGTGGGATAAACCTAATGAAAACTGGGAGGAGGACGCTCTTTACGGTACTATAAGAAAGCATCAGCCTGAAGCTATGATAATCAACAACACAGGTCTTGGTGAAAGAGGTAAATTAGGTCATATTGAGCTTGACAGCGTAACCTTTGAGCGCGGCAGACCCGAGCCTATCAATCTTTCCGATTCCCCTAAATATATAGCAAGCGAAATGTGCCAGACATTAGGCGACACATGGGGCTACGGCGCAGGCGATATTAACTACAAATCACCCGAAACCTTAATAAAAGACCTTTGTGTCTGCAGAAAATTCGGTGCCAACCTTCTTTTAAACGTCGGTCCTATGGGTAACGGTCTCCTTCGTCCTCTCGATACTGAGCTTTTAAGATGTATGGGAATTTGGACAGAAAATTACGGTGAAGCTATCCGTTTACCTCGCCCTACAGGAATTAAAATCGAAAATAAAACCGAGGACTTTATCTTAAAGGGTGAGAATGCTTACTACTTATTTGCTTACGACTTGGGTATGTCGGGTGACGGCAACGTTGTTGAATTCAGCGGCCGACTTAATTATGAATTTGTTCTTCCTGAAAAGCCAAAGAAAATCTATACCCTTGACAGTAAAAAGAAAATTGAGTTTACCGAGGAAAAGGGTAAAGTCAGCTTCTTAGCTCCACCCTACCCCTATGGCACCAACCATATCGTAAGAGTTATTAAGATTGAGATTTAACAGTTTCAGCCGTGCTTTAGGCGGGGCTTTTTATTTACAAATTTACTTTTCGGTGATACTATTAATATATCAGAATATCGGAAATTTTATTTTGGAGGAATTATTATGCTTAGTGACGGTAAAGGTATGATGTTTTTGCCCGGTGAGAAGTGGCGTGCGGACATAAAAAAGAGAACCCACCTTTTAAACCAGAAATATAACGCTTTAAGTGAGTACGAGCCTGAGGAAAGAAAGGCTATTTTGAAGGAAATATTAGGCGAGCTTAACGAAAACGTTACCCTTCAGGGACCTATAAGATTCCACTACGGTTGCCATACAAAAATCGGAAAGAACGTTTTTATTAACTTCAACTTCACCTGTCAGGATGATACCGAGGTTACAATAGGCGAAAACTGTGACTTCGGCCCCAACGTAACCATAGTAACCGCTATGCACCCCATTGTTGGCAGCGAGAGAAAGCTTTTAAAATGCCCGGACGGTGTGGAAAGACGCCTTTGCTATGCTAAGCCCGTCAAAATCGGTAACGGCTGCTGGATTTGCGCCAACGTGACTATCTGCCCGGGTGTAACCATTGGTGACGGATGTGTTATAGGTGCAGGCAGTGTGGTAACAAGGGACATCCCTGCAAATTCCTTGGCAGCAGGCAACCCCTGCAGAGTAATAAGAGAGATAAGCGACAAGGATTCATTAAAGCACCGCCCCGAAATTTTAGGTGACTGCGAAGTAATAGAATAAGGAGACACTGTTATGATATCTTTTGAAAAAATTCTGAATACAACTCCAAAAGTTGAATATTATCCTGAATTTGACAGTACAGGTGAAGATAAAGATGTAAGCTTAAAAGGAATAAAAGCCATAGCTTACGAAGGTGCTTTATATAAGGGTAAGCGCACGAAGGTGTTTGCCCATATGGCTTACCCTGAAAACACAGAAAAGCCCGTGCCTGCCGTAGTACTTGTTCACGGCGGCGGAGGTCACCCCGAAGATAAATGGATAAGAAAGTGGACGGAAAAAGGCTATGCCGCCATATCTATGGATACAACGGGTTATTTCCCCACTAAACCTGTTCCCTACCTTTTCGAAGGCTATGCTGAGGGTCTTGAGAGAAAGCTCACTCCTCCATTTTATGAGGAAGGCTTCACAGTCGGCCCTGACAACAGCGGTATGGCTGATATGGAGCTTGAAACAAGCGACCAATGGATGTATCAGGCGGTTTCAAGCGTAATATTAGCCCACAACATTTTAAGGAACGATCCGAAAATTGATAAAGATAAAATAGGAATTACGGGTATTTCCTGGGGCGGAGTTATCACATCCATAGTAATCGGTTTCGATAACCGTTTCAGTTTTGTCATACCGATTTACGGTTCAGGATATTTAGCAGAAGGTCTTAGTGGTCTCGATAAAATATTTGCTAATCCGGATACAAAACATTGGCACGCGGAGAATAATTTTCAAAAGGTCACCATGCCTGTTTTGTGGCTTTGCTGGAATGATGACTGCTGTTTTTCCGTACAGTCAAACTCCCTTTCCTACCTTGCTACCAAGGGTATAAACAAAAATACCCGTTTAAGTATGCTTCATAATATGAGGCACTCCCACCGTGATGGGTACCTGCCTGAGGAAAGCTACATTTATGCTGACAGTATTATAAATAATGAAGCAATTCCGAACATTGAAGCTGAATATAAAGATGGAAAAATTCTATACAGCTGCAGTGGGGAAGTTTCAGCCCTTAGACTTTTCTATATAGATGAGAAGATGACTTATATAATAAGAGAAAAGTATGGGGATAAAAACTGCTTTATGAAGGAAGATTGGCAGATTTTAAACCTTGACCCTTCAAAGAGTGAAGCAGACTTACCCAAAAACGCCGTTGGCAAGTACCTTGAATTCACCCTTAAAAACGGAATGATTTTAACTACACCGTACGAAGAGAATTTTACAGACTAAAACAAAATCACCTGAGTATTTTTCATTTTTTAAGAAGGAAAAGCATAATGAAGAATAAATATATTGATATAATGGAAAAAGTTCTTTCTGCATATAACTATGAGCATATTGAAAGTTATTTTAATAAAGTTAAAAAAGAGACTTTAAGTGAACATGGTTTCCCGAGACTTACTGCCAATATCGGTATATTAATTGCTCATAAAAGGCGCCTTGACCTTCTGCCCATATTCCTTGAAATGATGGAATATTGCTGCAAAACTATTCCCACGGTTTTAGCAGCCAATGACTTTTCCGTGCGCGAAATTGTATGCTGTTTAAATGAAATAGAAAAAAGCGAAGATATCGATAAATCCTACGTACTTCGCTTTAAAGAATATTTAAAAACCATCGACCCATATAAGTGCTACAACGTTTACGCAAAAACACCCGAGGATACGGTGTATAATTGGGCTATTTTTACTGCTTTGAGTGAATTTTTCAGGCAAAAAGCAGGGCTTTGCGATTCAAGGGAATTTATTGATATACAAATTGAATCTCAGTTTAAGAGGTTTGACGAAAACGGAATGTATATGGATAACGCAGAAAGCGAAATAAATCATCCCTTTGTTTACGATTTAGTCTCAAGAGGTCTTTTAACTCTGCTTTTATCCGCAGGTTACAGGGGAAAGCACTACGAAAGGCTTGATGCCATTTTAAAAAAAGCAGGACTGTTAACGCTTAAAATGCAGTCAGTAAACGGCGAAATACCCTTCGGCGGCAGAAGCAATCAGTTTTTACATAACGAAGCCTGGCTTGCAAGCATTTGCGAATACGAAGCAAAAAGATATAAAAACGAAGGCGACTTGGTGTTAGCAGGTAAATTTAAAGCAGCAGCAAAAAAGGCTTTATCTGTAATCGAAGCTTGGCTTAAAGAAAAACCTATCTCCCATATTAAAAACCGCTTCCCAATAGAAAGCAAATTCGGCTGTGAGGATTACGCATACTTTGATAAATATATGATAACAGCCGCCTCCTTCTTATACACATCTTATTTGAATTGCGACACAAGTATAGAGGAAGGAGAATTTGACATCTCTCCCGATTCTTTCTTAACATCATATCGCTTCCATAAGTTATTTTTAAAAGCTCACGGTTATTTCCTTGAATTCGACTTGAACGCTGACCCACACTATGATGCAAAGGGTCTGGGCAGAATACATAAAATGAATGCACCATCCCAGATTTGTATATCTGTTCCCTGTTCCGGGCATCCCATATATAATATAAACATCAAAAATCCTGCACCTCTCAGTATCTGTCCCGGCATTATAAACAATGGTGATTGCATCTTTGCCACGGGAAATGAAAGCAAATGGGAAGTTATAAATTATACCAATGAAAGTGCAGTTATCAAAACAGAGATATGCGGTAAGAGTATTTTCACCAAATACGAAATCACTCCCGACTTTGTGGAAATTACCGCTGAAAGTGACAGCGAGCTGCTTTTCCTTTTGCCTGCGCTTTATTTTGACGGAAAAAATTATGCAGACATCAGTACTAAGGGAAATATAATTACCGTGGATTATCAAGGTCATCAGTGTATTTATGAGACCGACGCAGAGTATAGGGAAAATGAAACTCTTTCCGCTAACAGAAACGGATATTATAAAAGCTTTACTTTAAAAGGCGAAAAACAAATAAAAATCAAAATTACTCTTATATAAAATGTAACTATGTTTATTAACAAGATTATTTTAAACAGCGACCCTCATGGGTATCTTGAAGATTTGCCCGTAATTAAGTTCCTTAAAAAGGAAAAAGAAATAGAGCTTAATAGCGCCGTAACCTTTTTTGTCGGTGAAAACGGCACGGGTAAGTCTACCCTTTTGGAGGCAATAGCTGTAGCTTACGGCTTTAACGCCGAGGGCGGCAGCAGGAATTTTAATTTTTCCACCAATAAAACCCACAGCGAGCTTTATAGGCATATTACTCTCTCTAAAGGTTTAAGAGCTAAGGACGGCTTTTTCCTCAGGGCAGAAAGCCTATATAACGCTGCAACCTATATTGATAAAATTGATGCCGAGCCCTCCTTTGACCCGCCCGTTATTGAGGGCTACGGAGGAATTTCCCTGCACAGCCAGAGCCACGGCGAAAGCTTCCTTTCCATTGTGCAGAACAGATTCTACGGAAACGGACTCTATATTCTCGACGAGCCTGAAGCTGCCCTTTCCCCTATGAGGCTTCTTACCCTGATTGGCGAGATAAATTACCTTGTTAAAAACAATTCACAGTTGATTATTGCTACCCACTCCCCTATTTTAATGGCATTCCCCGAGGCTGATATTCTTGAATTTTCAGAAAAGGGTATTAAAAAGGTGGATTACAAGGAAACAGAGCACTATCAGGTGACCAAAAGCTTCCTTGATAACCCCGAAAAAATGCTCCGCCATTTATTAGACTAAAAAAGCGGTAAGATTTCTCTTACCGCCTAAGCTTCTGATTTATGCTTTATATGCAACCTTGCCGTCAACAACAGCTATGTAAGCTTCGCTGCCTACTACTGTCATGGGGTCGTTTGTCCAGATGATAACGTCGCCGTCCTTACCCTTTTCAAGGCTGCCAACTCTGTCTGCTATGCCAATCTGTGTAGCAGGGTTGATTGTGATAGCCTTCCAGGCTTCTTCCTTACAGAGACCTGCATTGACAGCTAACGCCGCGCACATGGGAAGGTACTGAAGAGGAATAACGGGAGCATCGGTAATAATACTGATGGGCACGCCTGCCTTATGTAAAACAGCGGGAGTTTCGAAGCTCTTGTTTAAAAGCTCAATTTTGCTCTTACTGCCGAAGGAAGGACCTACGAATGCAGGATAACCCTCTTTAGCAAGCTCGTCTGCTATTAAAGCGCCCTCTGTACAGTGGTCAAGTGTAAGCTTAACACCGAATTCCTTAGCAACGCGGATGGATGTGAAAATATCGTCAGCTCTGTGTGCGTGTGCCTTTAAGGGTAATTCACCCTTGATAACGGGAATCATAGCCTCTAACTTCATATCAAAGCCGGGGTTTTTGCCGTCTTCCTTATCCTGCAAATATCTTTTTGCTTTGAAAAGTGTCTCACGTAAAAGTGCGGCTGTAGCCATTCTTGTAGCAGGACTCTTCTTCATACTCTGACCGTAGCAACGCTTGGGATTTTCACCGAATGCACACTTCATAGCGATGGGGTCCTTAACTATCATATTGTCAACACGCTTACCTACAAGCTTGATAGCTACGAAGGTACCGCCAATTACGTTGGCACTTCCGGGACCTGTGCAAGCTGTAGTAACACCGCCCCTTACAGCTAAAGGAAGGGACTCGTCCATAGGATTAATGGAGTCGATAGCGCGCATATGAGGAGTGATAGGCTCGATCATCTCGTTATAATCTCTGCCTTCCCAACCCACAGCCTCATTGTGGAGACCGATATGGCAGTGAGCGTCTACACAGCCGGGTGTAACAAGTCTGCCCTCAGCATCAATAACTTCAGCACCCTCGGGAGCTTCTATATTTGCGCCTACTTCTAAAATTTTGCCGTCATCGCCAATAAGCACTGCGCCGTTTTCGATGTCAGCGCCTGCCATTGTTTTCACGTAACCGTTCTTAATAAGTAACATAAACTTAATTCCTTTCTATATTTTCCGAATAGTTTCTTTTACAATTATACCATATTATTTTTATAATTTAAAGAGCAAAAGCAAAATTATTATTGCATCGGTTTTAATTAATGATTATAATTTAAAAAAAGACCTCAGGAGTTTAATATGTATTTCAGCCCTTCAGATACAATTAAATATTTAAAAGAAGTAAGCGACTTTTTAAAAGCTAACCCTAACACAGGATACAGGCTGAAGGAGGGCGTTTACCATATAAAAACTGAGAAAAGCATATCTGCTATGAAGAACGTACTCTCGGGTAAATGGGGCGATAACCCTCAAAAAATAATGTTTAACCCTAAATATGACTATGATATAGGCTTTTTGCTTTCCGGCATAAAGGGGTGCCAAATTGATGCAAGCAAAGCTCATTTCCTTGTAGAAGGCTTTATGGAGCCTGTTTCCATAAGGAATTCTGAAAATATAACCCTAAAAGGACTGACAATCGACCATTTAAGAAAGCCGTATTCCTTCGGTAAAGTGGCCGCTGTTTCAAAGCCTGATGCTGACGGAAATATTAAGCTGACAGTTAAGCTTGACGAAAGCACAGCTATAGAAGAAAAGACGCCATTGAATTTAAGGAATATTTTCTACGATACAGAAAACGACAAAGTAGTAAGAGTAAAAATTCACAAAGCAAGCTTTACAGATAAGTACACTGTGGAAATATCAATGGCACAAAACAGCGAAATAAAGAAAGGCTTAGAATTTTACACAATTCACACTTATCACTCAAGGCCTGCCATATTAATAGAAAACTCTAAAAACGTAACACTTGAGGATATCACCATCCACTCTCAGCCGGGTATGGGAATTGTAGGAAACAGAAGCGAGAATATCTCCCTTATCAATTTAAAGGTTATCCCTTCCGAAAATCAGCATTTTTCCACAAATACTGACGCCACACATTTCACGTCTATAAAAGGTACCCTGATTTACGATGGCTGTACCTTCATTTCTCAGGGTGATGACTCCTTGAACGTTCACAGCTATTATCAGGCTATAACCCAAAAACTCGATGATTACACCTACTTTATTAAGGAGAAAACAAGGGACGGAACTCACGCTCAAACTCTTGACTACCCTGATGAAGGTGATATTTTAGAGCTTACAGATATACTTACCTTAAAAGTACATGGTGAATACAGAGCGGTAAAAGTCGTTCCCGATTTTGAAAATTACTGTACTGCAGTTACACTTGATAAGCCGCTACCGCAAAATATGGAAAATCTCGTACTTTCCGACATAACAAGGCTGCCAAGATTAATAGTCAGAAATTGTAAGGCAGAAAAGCATTTCGCCCGCGGTTTCCTAATAAAAACCCGTGGGGTACTTATTGAAGATAATGAAATAAGGGATTTACCTTTAGCAGGAATTGAAATAGCCGCTGAATCTTATTGGTACGAGGGTGTGTCGCCTTGTGACGTAACAATAAGGCGAAATAAAATATATGACTGTAAGTGCGGTATTTTAGTTAAAGCCGACTGCAAAAATCCTGAGGGACAGAGTGTTAAAAACATCCTGATAGAGGATAATGAAATATACTGTCCTCAAAGCAGTAACGGTATTATAATTGAAAACAGCGAAAAGGTAATAATCAGGAATAATAAAATTCTTTCTAAGGATGATAACGTAGTTATTAAAAACTCATCAGAAGTAGAAGTAATATGAGAAAAGGAGAAGCTCAGGCTTCTCCTTCGTTTTTAATTTTAGCTATATATTCTTTAGGGGATATTCCCATTTCCTTTTTAAACACCGTTGAAAAATATAAGGGGTCGGAAAAACCTGAAAGGGACGAGATATTTTTAATGGAATCAAGGCCTCTGTCCAAAAGAAATATAGCCTGCTTAAGCCTTAATTTCCTTAAATATTCGGTAAAGCCTACGTTCATTTTTTCCTTAAATAAATGTGAAAGGTACTTAGGATTATAGCCAAGCTCATTGGCAACTGAGGTAATGCTTAACTCCGTATTGGTAAAATTTTCCTCGGTGATTTCTATTACCTTGTTTACAGGGTCATTTTTTTCAGTTACACTGCCGAAAAGACGTGAGAAAGTATATAACAATGTGCTTTCGGCCGCAAGGTCAATGGTTTTTTCGTTGGCGCGTGATAAACTTTCCTGCCATAGGGGTATAAGACCCTCAAAGCCTTTGAAATTACGGTTTAAACTTCTTATGTTAAAGCGGCGGAAAAGCTCCTCTGCTCTTACGCCCGTAAAATCAACATACATATACTCAGTTTCTTCAAGGAAATTAACAGAGTAAGTTTCGCCCTCAAAAATAAATATCAGGGTACCTTTTTCATACTCGTAATACTCACGGTCTATATTAAAATAACCCTTACCCTTAGTAACCAGCACCATTCTGTTACCAACACTTTTATACTTTAACATCATTATTTCGGGGTTGGTTTCTAAGATGAAGCAGTTTATATTAAGATTTGTGTCCATTACGTTTGAGACGAATTTACATATATTTTTACTGTTCATAAGCTTCACATCCTTTTAAATAATAATATACGCAAATGGGGTAAAATTCAAGTGCAAACTAACTATTTTAAATATTTATATGTGTATTTTCAATTGTAACAAGTCAGACTTTTATTTATAATAAGCTTAGAAAGTAAAGCTTAGGCTTTATTTATACGGAACAAAATAACGAAAGGAAAATTACTATGAGCAAAAATTTAAAAGTCGGCGTTTTCGGTGTTGGCAGAGGTATGGACCTTGCAAATAACTTTAAGCTTAATAACTGCGAGATAGTTGCCATCTGCGATTTTAACGAAGACCGCCTCCAGAAAGCTATAGAGCGTTGCGATAAGGACGTAGCCGTTTACAGAGATTTTGACTCCTTTATTGAGCACGAAATGGATATCTGCATACTTGCAAACTTCTTCCACGAGCACGCTCCCTATGCAATCAGATGCTTTGAAAAGGGCATTCACGTTTACTCAGAGTGTATTTCTAACGGCACTATGGCAGAGGGCGTTGAGCTGGTACGTGCTTTCGAAAAAACTGAGAACGTAATTTATATGCTTGCTGAAAATTACCCCCAGATGATATTTAACCGTGAAATGCAGAACACAGTTAAAACCGGTACTTTAGGCAAAATTTTATACGCAGAAGGTGAATACAACCACCCCGGCTCACCCTATGACGTAGATTTCCTTAAAACTTACACCTACTACCCCCATCATTGGAGGAATTTCGGTCCACGCTCCTACTACATTACCCACTCCTTAGGTCCGGTTATGAAGGCTACAGGCGCTACCCCCAAGCAGGTAAGCTGCCTTAATGCATTCTCACCTATTCCCGAAAGCGCACCCACAGCAAACCACAACGGCGACAAGGTGTCCATAATCACAACACAGAATGACGACGGCTCAATTTTCCGTGTTGTAGGCTGCGGCGCTTTCGGCGCTCACCACAATGCTTACAGAATTTGCGGTACTAAGGGTCAGATTGAAAACCTTCGCGGTATGGGCGATAAGATGATGCTTCGCTATAACGGATGGGAGATTCCCGAAGGTAAGGAAGAAATCAACTTCTACGACGCTAAGTGGAACGATAAGGATGAGGAATTAATTAAAACAGCAGGTCATGGCGGAAGTGACTTCCTTACTGCAAGAATTTTCGTTGAAGCTGTTAAGGCAAATAAGCAGCCTGAATTCCCCTTTGATATTTACAGCGCTACAGTAATGTCCAGTGTTGCTATTTTAGGTCACCGCTCAATGCTTGACGGCGGCAAGCCCTACGAAATTCCCGACTTCAGAAAAGAAGAGGACAGAGTAAAGTGGGAAAATGACCGCTTAACTCCCTACTGGAGCACTGACGGCAAGGCTCCCACACTCCCCTGCTGCTCTGTTACAGATTATAAACCCACAGACGAGCAGATAAAAGGCTACAAAGAGCTTTTAGGAATTGAATAAATAATTCGAGGCAGTAAATTCACTGCCTCTTTTTATTTTCTGCAAATCATAACTATTTTATATGTTTATATGTAAATATTCTATTGTTTTTAATATTCCATTGAATTATACTTAATATATTAAAACTCAGTTTAATCTAATTAAAGGAGAATTACTATGAGCAAAAATTTAAAAGTCGGCGTATTCGGTGTTTTTAGAGGTATGGCTCTTGTTAATAACTTAAAGCTTAACAATTGCGAGTTAGTTGCCATGTGCGATTATAATGAAGAACACCTGCAGAGAGCTTTAGCCCGTTGTGATAAGGATGTAGCTGTTTACAGAAATTTCGACTCATTTATTGAGCATGATATGGATATCTGTGTACTTGCAAACTTCTTCCACGAGCACGCATCCTATGCAATCAGATGCTTTGAAAAGGGTATTCACGTTTACTCAGAATGTATTTCTAACGGTACTATGGCTGAGGGTGTTGAACTGGTACGTGCTTTCGAAAAAACTGAGAACGTAGTTTATATGCTTGCTGAAAACTACCCGCAGATGGTATTCAACCTAGAAATGCAGAACACAGTCAAGACAGGTACATTGGGTAAAATTATATATGCTGAAGGTGAGTATAATCACCCTTTTAATCCATATGACATTGGTATTTCAAAAACTTTCGAACCATATCATTGGAGAAATTTTTGTCCTTCTTCCTACTACATTACTCATTCTTTAGGTCCGGTTATGAAGGCTACGGGTGCTATACCTAAGCAGGTAAGTTGTCTTAATATGTTCTCGCCTATCCCCGAGAGCGATCCCGTAGTAAAAAACAACGGCGACAAAGTATCAATAATTACAACACAGAATGATGACGGCTCAATTTTCCGTGTTGTAGGCTGTAGCCGTTTTGGCGGTCACCACAATGCTTACAGAATTTGCGGTACTAAGGGTCAGATTGAAAACCTCCGCGGTATGGGCAATAAGGTTATGCTCCGCTATAACGAATGGGAAATTCCCGAAGGTAAGGAGGAAATAAACTGCTACGAAGCTCAGTGGAACGATAAGGATGAGGAATTAATTAAAACAGCAGGTCACGGCGGAAGTGACTTCATTACTGCAAGAATTTTCGTTGAAGCTATTAAGGCAAATAAACAGCCTGAATTCCCCTTTGATGTTTACAGCGCTACCGTAATGTCCAGCGTAGCAATTCTTGCTCACCGCTCAATGCTTGATGGCGGCAAGCCCTACGAAATTCCCGATTTCAGAAAAGAAGAGGACAGAGCAAAGTGGGAAAATGACCGCTTGACTCCCTTCTGGAGCACTGACGGCAAAGCTCCTACACTCCCCTGCTGCTCTGTTACGGATTACAAACCCACAGACGAGCAGATAAAAAAATACAAAATGCTTGCAGGAATTGAATAAAAATTTCGAGGCAGTAAATTCACTGCCTCTTTTTATATCGTTTACTTTTTTCTTACTTCGTGGTATATTATACTTATAAATTGCAAGGAGGAAATCATTATGAAAATCGGTATAGGATTTACATACAATTTTGAAAATCCATCCAAAAACTCAGAAATGTTATTTAAACTTAGAGAAGTAGGCTTCGATGCAATCGATTTTGATATGGTTAGTACCGAAACCGATTTCTATAAACTCAACAAGGAAGAACTTAATAAACTTCTGGATATAATTAAAAGCGAAATAAAAGCCGCGGGACTTTTTGTATCTCAGGTACACGGTCCGTGGATTTGGCCACCAAAAAGAGATGCCAGTGTGGAAGGCAGACTTGAGCGAATGGAGAAAATGAAAAAATCCATTGAGATATGCAGTCTCTTAGGTTCAAAGTACTGGGTTGTCCATCCTGTTATGCCTTTTGGCTGCGATAATGTACCCCCTGAAACTAAAGAAGAAACCTATAAAATCAATAAGGAATTTTTCACAGAGCTTACAAAATTTGCTGAAAGCAAAAAGGTTGTAATAGCTTATGAAAATATGCCCTTTTCTACTTTTCCGATTTCTGCTCCTGACAAGATATTAAGCTTGATAAAGCTTATAGACTCAGATTATTTTAAAATGTGCTTCGATACAGGCCACGCTAACTTAGTTATGAATGGAAGCCTTTATGATAATATAAAGAAAATCGGTAAAGAGCTTAAAGTTCTACACGTTCACGATAATAACGGCAAAGGGGACTATCACAAATTTCCCTATGATGGAATCATTGATTGGCAGGAATTTATGAAGGCTTTAAAGGAAATAAATTATGAAGGTGTTTTCTCCCTTGAAACATTATTCAAAAACACTTTTGGTACTAAGGAATATGACGAGGAATTAAAATATCTTTACGCAACTGCCAAAAAACTCACAGAATAAAATTTAAACCTACCGATTTTTACGCCGGTAGGTTATTTTTTTAAAAGCAAGGTTTTATGCCTTGCTTTATTTTTTGCAGAAAGCTCGGCAAAATACGTAAAGTATATGCTGTACAATATACAGTATCAATTCTACGGAGGCTGTTATGAAAGAGCTTATATTTTTTCTTTTTGGTTTGGTTATCGGCGGAGGACTTGCTTCTGCAATCCTTCTGCTGCTTCAGTATGACAGAATCAATAAATACGAAATAGAGATATTAAAGTTGAAAACAGCGCAAAAAAACAAAAGCTCCGAATAAACGGAGCTTTTTCACTTATTTTTCCAAAAATTCTCTTATGGCTGCACCGCGGAAATCGTAACTGCCGCATTGGTAGGCGTGTATAGCAAGAGCTTTATTCGTTTCCTTACAGAAGGCAACTATCTGACCTCTTGAGCCTGTTTTACCGTGGGACTTTGCTTCACAGGGAAGCATACCTAAATCATTTTCAATTGCTGTTTTTACAAATTCTTCGGAAAGGTAACGTCTGCCTTCAAAAACACCGCCGTTTAAGAAAATTATACCAAGCTTCAGCATATCCTCTGTTTTGCAGTAAAGGCAGTCGCCGCCAAGCTGATATCCCCAGGGGCAAGCCGACCATGCAACCTCAAAGAACCTAAGAGGGTTAAAAAGCCTTGGCTTTAAGTAATCCAGCATCTTTTCACCCGTTACCTTGGAAACTATTCTTGAAAGCATATAATAAATATCATCCGTATATTTATAGTAAGTACCCGGGTCATAAACTATTTTAAGACGCATAACAATACTTAAAAAGTCCTCGGTATCAATAGCACTTGTGTCGTCACCATAGATATTAAGGTAATCGTCCGCTACACCCGTCTTATGTCCGAGAGCCTGGAAAACAGTAACCTCGTCCCATCTTTTATCATAATCATAAGTTATTTCGTCACGGAGAATGTCCATAACCTTATCGTCAAGGGAGAGTTTACCTTCATCTACACAAAAGCCTATTGCAGCCATGGTAAACATTTTAGAAATGCTGTAGCTGTTGTTGCAGGCATTTGCCTTCTGATGCTCGTACCTATAAACTTCACCGTTATCGTAAAGTACTATATCATAGAGATTGAAATCGAGCTCTTCTGCCATTTCCTTGCACTTTTTAATGAATTCAATATTTTCTGTTACTTTCATATTGTCACGACCTTTCTTTTATTATTTTACCACAGTTAAAGCAGGATTTCCACAGTAATCTCAAAATCAAGTTGACAGAGTTTAACTATAAAGGTAAAATTGAACTAAATAAACTAAAGGAGTTACCTTATGGAAAATTCATATATTTTTGAAAGAACCGACCACACTCTTCTCTCCACAAAAGCTACAAATGAAGAGATTTTAAAGCTTTGCAGTGAAGCTGCAAAATATAATACAGCTTCCGTTTGCATTCCTCCCTCATATATTAAATTTGCAAGGAATAATTTCCCCGCACTTTGCCTTTGCACCGTTATAGGCTTCCCCAACGGTTACAACACTACTGCCGTAAAGGTATTCGAAACAGCTGAAGCAGTTAAGGACGGCGCTGACGAAATAGATATGGTCATAAACCTCACCATGGTAAAAAATAAAGAGTGGGACAATATCTTAAATGAAATTAATGAAATCAAAAACGCCTGCAAGGGTAAGCTTTTAAAGGTTATTATTGAGACCTGCGATTTAACAGAGGAAGAAAAAATCAAAATGTGTGAGATAGTATCCGCCTCAAATGCAGATTACATTAAGACCTCCACTGGCTTCTCAAAAAGCGGCGCAACAGCCGAGGATATTATCCTTATGAGAAAGTATTGCCGTACTGACCTTAAAATTAAAGCCGCAGGCGGTATAAGCACCCGTGAAGATGCCGAGAATTTCTTAAAATTGGGCGCAGACCGCTTAGGCAGCAGCAGAATTGTAAAACTTCTCACTTAATTGTAACATTTTACCTTATTTTTCCGTTTATTATATAGAAAGTGAGGTAAGCTTCATATGAAAAACGCCAAGATAGCTAAATGGTCAATAATCGTTTTATTCCTTTTACTTGTTATTATCACCCCATTTTTCTTTGCAAACGATAATAAATACCCCATAAAAGAGATTAGGATAAGCAGTACGGAGTCCACCACCCTTGATATTGCCTATATCCCCCGTTGGGATGAAATGAAAATTTACGAGCAGTTTTCAAGTTATAAGGATTACAGTGCTTCATCCAAAGCAATAAGCGTAAATGACGTGGGTAATTTCATAGAAGAAACCAAACTTACAGGTCACGATGAATATAACCCCGAAACAAACCACGGTACCTTGGCTGAAGTTTATGAAGTTAAGGGAATAAGTAAAGAATGTGCAGTAGCATTAAAGTTCCCGGGCTTCGATGAATTTTATGTTTATACCAATCACCTTTACCGCCCCGAGACCTTAGGTGAATTCTGCGACACTCTTTCACTTTACGATAACATAAGCTTCGGCACGGTTTACTACGATTATTTTGAAGGTAATAAATACAGAAGCTTCGAATTCTACGGAATCACTAAGGATGATGTCTGGAATTACTTAATTAAAGATAATTTAGAAGCCAAGAACGTTCATAGTGATGCTGATATGCATATTTCTTTGATGAGCATCAGCACCAATGTGGATATTTTAGGCTGCAATAACATAAGTATAGCTGTCACTGAGGATGGCTACCTTACAACCAATATTTTAGCTACAGGCAAAACCTTCTTTATCGGTAAGGAAAAGGTAGATACATTTATTGAGTTTGTAAAAAATAAGCTTGAAGGCTGTGAGATAGTTTACGTTTTCGAGGACGAAGATGATAATACACCTGAGGATTCCGATACTGTAAGTCAGATTATTTCCTATAACGTAGAAACAGGGGAAGAAACTGTAATCGAAATAAACCTTGATACTGCTGACTCAAACGAAACCGAAGCTTCTACTGAAAGCTACAGCCCGCCTTATATTCCTGATTAATATTTTAACCTGATTTTTTACTGCTATGAAAAATGAAAATAAAGTAAAATGGTCCGTAATCACTATATTACTTCTGCTTCTTATAGTCATACCTGTATTTTTTACCGAGTGTAATAAGTACAGTGATATTGCCTTTGTAAAAATATGGGATAAAAGTAAAACCAACGTGCCTTTCGCCTACAGTAAAGAATATTATTCCCGTTTTATAAAAGCAGAACCTGATGATATCGGAATACTTATAAAGGAAATTAAGCTTAACGGATACGATGAATATCATCACGAAGTGGCAAGTAATATTAATACAAAGGTTTATGAAATTAAAGGCATAAATCCTGAGTGTGCAGGAGCATTAAAGCTGCCTTTTTCAAGTGACTATTATGTTTATACAAATTCAAGCTACCACCCTAATGATTTAGGCGAATTTTTAAATGATTTAAATCTAATTGAAAACCTGAGCTTTAATAGTATCATTTATGATTACTCCGAAGATATGTGGATAGAGTATACGGGAATAACCAAAGAGGACGCAGTAAAGTACCTTTTTGAAAATAACCAAAGCATGGTAAACGTATATTCAGGCGAAACTTGGTATGAACCTAAACTGAGGATAAAATGTGTCTTCAACACTTCAGGTTTTGATGAAATAATACTTTCATTAAGTGAGG
This sequence comes from Clostridia bacterium, assembly GCA_017935165.1. Lineage (GTDB taxonomy): Bacteria > Bacillota > Clostridia > Oscillospirales > Acutalibacteraceae > SIG603. The sequence continues at coordinate 8,133 of JAGBID010000133.1, read as the reverse complement.
ACGGATATTTATTTACAGACAGTTTTTCCTCAAATCAGGCTTTTTATATCGGTGAAGACAAGGTAAATGAATTTATGAATTTCTTAAAAACCGAGCTTGAAGCTCGCGAAATGCCTATTATATATATAGAAGATAAGTTTTCTAAGTAAAGTAAACCTTAATACAAAAGCCGCAAGGAAGATTTTCATTGCTTCCCTGCGGCAATTTTATTTATATATTATTTAAGTAAATCAATTACTTCTGCATTTTCTCTTGCAAAGAGGGGCATTACGTCAATATCAGCCTTAGCTGTAACGTATTTTCCGCCTTCGTACTTTTCGCCCGTAGCTATTTCTACCCATGTTTCGCCAAGGGGTAAGTAAACTTCGCGTGTAGTTACACCTGCCTGATAAACGGGGGCAACAAGTAAATCGCTGCCGAACATATAGTTGTCCTCAATTTCCCATGCCTTTTTATCATTGGGGAATTCATAGAAAAGTGTTCTCATAATAGGTGAGCCGTTTTCGGAAGCCTCCTCAGTAGCCTTCTTTATATAAGGCTTTAACTTATAACGGATATCTATAAAGTTTCTAAGTACCTCTTCTACCTTCTCACCGTAGGACCATACTTCGTTATCAGCGCCGCTGCCTGCGCAGGGTTTACCGTCGGAGGATATTAAAGGCTTCTTTGTATGGGGGTCACGGTCACCGTGGAGTCTCATAACAGGTGAGAAAGTACCGAAAGCAAACCAGCGCATTAATAATTCACGGAACTTTTCATCCTCTATATTGCCGCCCATAAATCCGCCTATGTCTGCATTCCACCAGGGAATACCTGCAAGGCCCATATTTAAGCCTGCTTTTATCTGACGCTTAAGTGTATTAAAGGTAGACTGAACGTCACCTGACCAAGCAAGAGCACCGTACTTTTGTGAGCCTGCCCAAGCACAGCGAACAAGGCTTATAACGTCATCTCTGCCTGCTTTTTTCATACCTTCATAGAACATCTTAACGTAGTCACTGGGATATGCATTAGCAACTTCAAGTCCCTGACCCTTATAGTAACGGTAATTATCGTGGTCGGGCTCAGCATACTCAGGCTCAGCTACATCAAGCCAGAACTGTGAAACACCCTTATCGAGGTAATTTTTCTTAATTATATCGAAAACGTATTCTCTTGTCTCGGGGTTAGTCATATCTGCAAATTCCGAAGGACTTACACAGTTCATCTGGAAGCTTAAACCGCGGTTTGTTCTTATAAGAAGGTCCTTATCCTTCATATATCCCATATTTTCGCTGTCCTTGTCAACTGTAGGCCATACGGAAACCACAAGCTTTATCCCCATCTTATCAAGCTCTTTAACCATACCCTCGGGGTCAGGCCAAAACTCGGGGTCAAACTTCCACTCGCCCATTTTTGTCCAGTGGAAGAAGTCGATAACGATAATATCAAGGGGAATATTTCTCTCGTAGTAGCCGCGAGCAATACTTAAAAGCTCCTCCTGAGTCTGGTAGCGAAGCTTACACTGCCAGAAGCCCATAGCGTACTCGGGCATTTTGGGAGCTCTGCCTGATACAGCAGAATACTGCTTTTCAATTTCCTTTAAATCATCGCCGACTGTTATGAAGTAATCAAGCTGCTTTGTGGAAGCAAATTCCCACTCTGTATGATTGGTACCGAAAGTAACCTTGCCTATAGCAGGGTTATTCATAAGGAAGCCGTAACCCTTATTTGATACGTAGAAAGGCACGCTTGCCTGAGTGTTTAACTGCTTCAAATCAAGTATACTGCCCTTTAAATTAAGGTTATCCTGCTGGTACTGACCCATACCGTAAATTCTCTCGTTATCGTCAGCAGCAAAGTAAAGCTTAATATTGTAGTTGTCGCCGCCTGCTGTTTTATAGATTCTTGCAGCCTGATACATATTTATAAAGAGGTCACGGTCTTTACCGAAGTCAAAACCACGTTCCATAGTGCGGTAGTATTCTTTTAAAATTACCTCGCCCCTATGATTTAAGAATCTGATTCTGCCTTCACTTGTCATTTCGGCGGTAATTTTTCCGTTTGTTATTTTCGCACCTTCATCAGTAAGCTCAGCTACAGCCTTATTCTCAGTTTTTTCGCTTAAAGCCCAATCTTCATTTAAGAAGCCGTGGTTTTCAGTAGTACGTACACGAAGGCTATTTTCGCCCCAACCTTCGATTCTTACTATCTCTTGCCTTCTTTTAAAAATGAGAACACCGTTTTCAAGTGTAAAATACTTATTCATAGTTTGCACCGTCCTTTTTATTCTTAATTTAAGAATAAGATAATTTTTTGTGTTTTTCAAGCAATAAATTGGCAAGATTATAGACATAATTTGCAGTAAAAAAGCGAAGTTCAAGCTTCGCCTTTTCTTTTATACGCTGAATTCTGTTCTTCTTATTACGTGATTCTGATATTCAAGGTCCAATTCGCAGAAATATCCGCTCCAGCCCCAAACACGTACCACAAGGTTTGGATAATTCTCAGGATGCTTCTGTGCATCAAGGAGCCTTTCCCTGTTAATGGAATTTATCTGCAGCTGATGTCCGCCTAAATGAACGAAAGCCTTAACCAAAGCCGCTACCTTCTTCTCACCCTCTTCATTTCTGAAAACAGTATCGTGAACTTCCATTGTAAGAGGACCGCCGTTGATAATTTTCGTCATATCAAACTTTGTAAAGGACTGAATAACAGAAAGAGGTCCGTTTAATTTAGTAGTGATTGCCGGTGAGAAGCTGCTGCCGTAAGCTTCTCCTGCCTTCTTTCCGTCGGCTGTAGCAGGGCATTTTCTTGCGCTCCAAATATATTCCATAGCACTGCCTGTGCCTGCACGCCAAAATCCGCCATAGCCGTTATCTCTGCCGTTCATTTCGCTTGAAAAGCTCTCCATAATTTTTGAGCCTAACTCATCAACGTAATCATCATTATTACCCATTTTCGAGCAGTTTAAAAGCTTGTTTCTAAGCTCTTCACAGCCTTCGAAATTACTGTTTAAGGCATTTAAAAGCTCATCCTTTGTTATTTCCTTATTTTCATATACAAGCTTTTTGACAGCCGCTAAAGCATCCGCTCCGTTTGCAATACCTGCACCGTGACAGCCAAAGCAGTTATACTTAGCACCGAATTCACTTAAGTCCTTGCCTTGTTCAATACAGCCATCCACAAATATTGAAAGTAAGGGCGCAGCATAAACTCTATTATGCCAATTTGATTTATGTCTTTCGATTATTACGTTTACTTCCTGCCTGATTTCCTTATCAACAAACTCCATTAAGGCTTCAAAGCTTTCTGCTTCCTTTAAATGTGCGTGCAGAGCATTGTTTACAACAAGGGGGAAATTAAAAGTATCGATATTAGGTACGTCCATTGAGCAGTTTGGGATTATATACTCCCAGCATGCAGCTACTGTGTAATTGACTACATCTTCTTTTTTGTAGCCAAGCTTTGTTAAGCCGGGAACAACTATATCGTCGTTACAGTACTGCGGAAAGCCAAGACCCTTCTTGGTAAGCTTTGTTGCATATTCATAGAGCCAGTCGGGAGTGTTTTTACCTACTCTCAGGTTAATTTTAGGGTCAATTAAAGTAAGCTCCAGTGAAGCTTCCATAACAAGCTTGCTAAGCTCGTTAAACATACTGTTGCCCTCTAAATCAAAACCGCCCAATACCATACTCTGGCCGTTGTCGCCCTGCTGTACGCCGTGGTAGATATCGGTATCGAGGTTAAGTGAGATAAAGTAAAGCTCGATTATTTCAAGTAAATCCTCGTCGCTTAAGCCTTTTTCTTTATCCATTTTATAATAATCATACATATATTGGTCAAACCTGCCTAAGGTGGTGTGGCTGTGAGCTAAAAGGCGCTGCATGTAAAGTATGATTTTCTGTAAAAGGCAGGCTTCATATAGGCAGGTAGCTTTACCGTGAGGAATCTGACATAAAGCATTATAAAGCGTTTCATTTCCGACACTCTTTGCATAATCTCTGTATCTGTCGCAGAAATCCAAAACAATAGTAAGCATTTCAATTACCGTGTTATAGTAATTAACACTGCTTTCTGCAAGCTCAGTATTAAGCTTTTCCTTACAAAAATCAATAATACTGTCAAAGCCCTTTTCAATAGCACCTTTAAAATTAACTGTGATATTACCTGTGGAATCAGTATGGCTCTTTTTTCCGTCCTTACAGTTATACTTAGGTAAATTTTTAATAGTTCTGTTAAAACCGAAAATATCCCCATCATAAATAAGGGTGCCTTCGTTTTTGAGCATTTCTCTAAGCCTTATTACCTGAGTCTCGTACTCGCTTTTGCCTTCAACGAGGTCGGTAATGTCAATTATTTTATCACTTCTTCTTTCTCTGAAGCTTCTTTCAAGAAGGAAGTCATACATCTTTTTAACGTTTTCTCTCATAATACTTTTACCTCTATTCCGTATTTTTCAAATATATCTTTATGTGGGTTTGGTTCAATATTTCCGTCAAATTCAGGTTTATATTCTTTTCCTATAAGCTTATATTTACCGCCTGCCATTTTATTATATGGCAATATTTCAACTTTCGAAACTTTATTTTTATTCATAAATTTCGCGGTAGCTTCTATATTTTCCGCAGTGTCGTTTACCGTTGGGATAAGCGGTATTCTTGTAATAAAATCTTTTCCGCTTGAAGCTAAAATACTGTAATTACGAAGGATATTTTCGTTACTTCCGCCTACGTAATATTTATGCTTATCGTTATCCATAAGCTTTAAATCGTATAGGACAAAGTCGCATTCCGAAAGAACTTCCCTGAATACGCTTTCCGAAGTATAGCCTGTGGTTTGTATAGCACGGTTAGTTTTATCCTTTAAAAGCTTAAGGCACTCAAGAAGGAATTTGTGTTGACTTAAGGGTTCACCGCCTGAGAAGGTTACACCGCCGCCGGATGCGTTCAGAATGGTAATATTTTTACTTATTATACTCACTAATTCCTCAGCAGTTTTAACTTCGCCGCAAATTCTTACCAAATTTCTCGGGCATACCGCAATGCTTTCCTTTACTAAACAAGACTTGCCCGTGATTTCCTCTCCTTTTTTGAGGCAAGCTCCGCAATTTAAGCATCCGTTAGGTGACCTTACGACCATACTTTCAAAGCTCTGCCCTTCCGGGTTATGGCACCACATACATTTCAAAGGGCAACCTTTTAAAAATACTGTTTCCCTTATACCCGGTCCGTCGAAGGTAGAAAATTCCTCAATAGAAAAAACATTACCTGTAATTTTAGCCAATAAAACCACCCCGCTTCTTTATCTCTTTAAATTATATCAAACATTTACTTGCAACTTAAAGAAATTTGTTATACTATAGTAGCAAGAAATTATCTTTTTGAGGAATCAAATGAACAATATTTTCCACCAACCCCATAACTCCAAAAGTAACTACCTTTATAATTCGGTCTTATATAGCGAAACTTACTGGGCTCCGCATTTTCACAGAGGTCTGGAACTTATTTACGTTATCAAGGGCTCCTTGTCACTTACTATACAGAACAGCAAAAAGGAACTGACTGAAGGAGATTTTTCTCTTGTTCTTTCAAACCAGATTCATTCACTTCAAAGCAGTAAGAACAGCAAGACTCTGGTGGTAGTATTTTCAGAGGATTTTGTACCGAAGTTTGCTTCAACGGTAAAAGGTAAACAAGCAAAGGACATAAGCTTTAAATGCAGCCGCTCAGTTGCATCGCTTATAAAGGATAACCTTATTGACCCTGAGCCTTCTATTCTTATGAAAAAAGCCTGCTTCTATGCTGTCTGCAGTGAGTATTTAGAGAAGACCGAGCTTGAGGAAAGACGTGACAAAAGTGACTTTTTAATGGGTGAGCTTCTTGATTACATAGCTGTGCATTACACGGAGAATCTTAACTTAAAGCTTTTAGCTGAAAAATTCGGCTATGAATACCATTATCTGTCACGTCTTTTAAGCAAAAACTACAATATAAATTTTAAAGAGCTTTTAAACCGCTACCGCATGGAGAAAGCTCTGGAGCTTTTGCAGGAAACTGATATGAGCATAACGGAAGTTGCTATGAAAAGCGGATTTCAGAGTATAAGGAATTTTAATTTAATATTTAAGCAAAGCACAGGCGTATCGCCAAATGAATACAAATAAAAAATGCCCGAAGGAAAACAACCTCCTTCGGGCAATATTTTTGGTGGAATTTATCTGAGAATGAACAAATAATTTAAAATATATCAGGTCTCGTTTCCTGCAAACTGAGTCATATAAAGGTCGTAGTAGCGGCCCTTCTGCTCTAAAAGCTCCTCGTGGTTACCTGTTTCAACAACTCTGCCCTTATCCATAACAACTATTACATCGGCATCCTGAATTGTGGAAAGTCGGTGAGCAATGATAAGGCTTGTTCTGTTTTTCATAAGCTTTACCATAGCATCCTGAATGTGCTTTTCAGTTCTTGTATCAACTGAGGAAGTAGCTTCGTCAAGAATTAAAATCTTGGGATCAGCAAGAATTGCTCTTGCAATAGCTAACAGCTGCCTCTGACCCTGAGAGAGGTTTGCGCCTGCCTGAGTAAGGAAAGTGTCATACCTTTCGGGAAGTCTGTCAATAAAGTAAGAGGAGTTACTCATATTGGCAGCGTTTATTACGCTTTCATCAGTAGCAGACATATCTGCATACTTTATATTTTTCTTGATTGTATCGGAGAATAAAACCGTATCCTGAAGAACTATGGCAATATTATTTCTCAGTTCATCACGTTTAACTTCGTTGATATTCATTCCGTCAATTAATATTTCACCTGAATCAATATCGTAGAAGCGCATTAAAAGGTTAACAACTGTTGTTTTGCCGCTGCCCGTTGCACCTACAAGAGCAATCTTCTGACCGGGACGAACATCCAAGTTAAAGTCAAAGAGGACCTGCTTTTCAGGTACATAGGAGAAGTTAACGTTCTTAAAAGTAACTCTGCCTTTGGTATTTGCAAGGCTTAAGGTGCCGTTGTCGGCTTCGTCAGGCTGGTCTAAAAGCTCAAACACACGCTCTGCACAAGCCAAAGCCGTCTGGATGTTTCCGTAAAGCTGGGCAATTTCGTTAATAGGTCTGCCAAACTGCTTAGCATAGATAATAAAGGCTGAGATGGTACCGATAGTGATAAGACCCGTTAAGGCAAAGTAACCGCCAAATGCAGCAACGATAACGAAGCTTATGTTATTGATGCAGTTCATTATGGGTCCCATGGAACCGCCTAATATTTCAGCAATAATACCAACTCTTGTAAGCTCATCCGCCATAATGTTAAATTCATCAATAACATCTTCCTGCTTGTTGTAAGCAACTATAGTCTTGTAACCTGTTATCATCTCTTCACTGTGGCCGTTAAGCGTACCTAAAAGCTGTGAACGGCGCTTAAAGAATTTCCTCATATAGCTTGAAAGGAACCTTGTAACCACTACCGTAAGAATAACTGTAGAAAGAGCTATTAAAGTAAGCTGCCAGCAGTACCAGAACATAATGCTTAAGGTACCTGTAACTGTTAAAACGCCGGAAATAAGTGAACCTATGCTGTGGGAAATTGTGTTACTTACGTTTTCAACGTCGTTAGTCATTCTGGACATAACGTCGCCGTTTGAATGAGTATCAATGTAAGCGATGGGAAGGTTTACAATTTTTCTGAACAGATCGTGGCGCATTCTCTTAACAATTTTCTGGCTTAAAAATGCGGAGAAAATCATCTGGAATAGGGATAAAAGCACCTGAACCAGATAAACAATAGCCAAAGCAGTAATAACTACAGGGAACTTATCCCACTGTCTTTCGGCTATCATATCTATGGAATTACCCTGAAGTGAAGGCGCTATAAGAGAACCTATGGTAATCAATATAACCACTGCAACAAGTAAAAGCACAAGCTTTTTTTCATTTCCGAAATATTTGATAAGTCTTCTTAAAGCTTCACCGCGATTTTTAGCCTTCTGAGGTTGACCGAATCTTCCGGGAGGGCCGCCTCTGCCGGGACCTCTGCCGCCACCACCGGGGAATCCGCTCTCCTTAAAGGCAAACTTTTCACGGTGCTCACCCATTTTTTCAAAGCCCTTAGGGAGATTGGGGTCAATATTTTTAGGTGAATTTTCTTTTTCAGG
>JAGBID010000132.1 GCA_017935165.1 Clostridia bacterium | reverse complement strand
GTTCGTCCCTACGGTTGGTGCAATCTCGCTTGCGCGACGGACAGGAGTAAATCCTGTCCCTACGTATATACATTTATTGTGTCGCAGTGGTGGGTCCCCTTCCCCAGCGGGAAGGTGGATTTCAAAGCGTCTTGTCCGCTTTGAAAGACGGATGAGGAGATGCAGTGATGGACTAAACTACCCTCTTTCTCCACTCAGGCTTGGTGCAATCTCGCTTGCTCGACGGACAAGATAAATCATGTCCCTACGAATGTCACTGTCCCCTCGCAGAAAACATTTATTGCGTCGCAGACCATTAATGTGCCAACGGCACGCATCACTAGTGAAACGTCATCACTTGCGTAGCATGTATCACTCCTCACTCGCCACAACGTGGCGCTATGGGGCGCCGAGTTGCGGATAAAACTGAAAGGAAAGCGGCGCGTGTCATTTCCCGAAAATCGTGTGGTCCTTTGTTTGCGTAGGGGAGTAGCCCATAATCTTTTTATAGGTTCTGTAAAAGGTGGAATAGTCCTTGTAGCCTGTTTCTATGGCAGCTTCCTCAGCGCTTAAGCCTTCAAGCATCAGCTGTCTTGCCAGGTGTACCCTTTTAAGGCTTATATAGTTACCTACCGTGGTGTTCATACTCTTGCGGAAAATGCGGTTAAGCTGGCTTTTACTGATGAAAAACACGCTTGAAAGCTCGTCAAGGCTTATATTTTCAAGAAGATGCTCGTTTAAATAGGAGACTATATTCTCCACGGAACGGGGCTTTGGCTCCTCAGCTTCCTTATGCTCGCCTAAGGTGAAAATTTCCGTAAGCAGGTTTTCAAGCCTGCAGGAAAGTGCTATGTCCCTTATGTTTTTATTTAAATCCTCTATGTCCAGTACAGCATCAAAGCTTTTTACAAGGTCTGCGTTTTCATAGCAGATGTTATCCTCAAAGAAAGGAGAAAGCAGTATGTCGCGGTGTTCAAGAGGGATTATGTCAGGCATAAAATGAAAGGCGTAGCGCTTGTAATCCTCGCGGTTAACTTTAACTCCGTGAGCAGCGCCGGGTTTTAACAGCAGAATGCTATAAGGCTTCGGGTGGTATATTTTGCCCTCCACAGCATAGTCCACGTCGCCTGAAATGAAATAATATATCTCGTAGAAAAGATGGCAATGCATGTCGTAGTTAAAGCTTTTTTCGGCAATATCGTTTCTTGAAAAGCCGACAAGGTCGTTTTTAAAGTTTTTGTAGTACATAATTTAAACGCCTTCCTGATATAAAAGTTAGGGGTATTATAACATATAAATGAGCAGAAATGCAATCCTTTGTGGGCAAGTATAAGTAGTTATGCGCAAAAATGCAATAATAACAGTAAAATTTACAATGGTAATTATTGAAAATTACTGATAAACTTATAATAAGGTAAAGTGTATACCGCCTTGCTTTTGCGGTACACTTGCAAAATCGTGTATAAAGGAAAAGGAGTAATAAATTTATGGAACTTGGTGCACAGCTTTACACCGTACGTGACTACGGTCAGAACGAAAAGGACATCAGAAGAACTCTTAAAAAGGTTGCTGATATCGGCTACAAAGAGGTACAGATCTCTGGCTTTGCTCAGATCGACGCATTTGTTATGAAGGACATTCTTGATGAGAACGGACTTAAGTGTGTTCTTACTCATAACAGTGACGATATGATCCTCAATAACACAGAAAAGCTTATTGAGAGACATAATATTTTAGGCTGCGACTATATCGGTCTTGGCGGTATGCCCCAGAAGTACAGACAGGAATATTGGATCGATAACTTTGCAAAGGATTACACAGAGGCTGCCAAGAAGATTGCAGACGCAGGCAAGCTCTTTATGTACCACAACCACGACTTCGAATTCCAGAAATTCTCCGACGGCAGAAATATGCTTGAACACTTAATGGCAGATATGCCTAAGGAGCTTATGGGCTTCACTCTTGATACCTACTGGGTTCAGACAGCAGGTGCCGACGTTATAGAGTGGCTTGAAATTTTAAAGGACAGAATTCCCTGCGTTCACCTTAAGGACAGAGGTTATATGCCCGGTGTTGGCGGCGTTATGGCTCCCGTTTTAGAGGGTAATATGAATTTTAAGGGCATTTTAGCAAAGCTTAAGGAACTTGGTACCTGCAAGCATATGTTAGTTGAGCAGGATACCTGCTACGAAAGCCCCTTCGTTTGTTTGGAAAAGAGCTTCAAGAACGTTAAGAAGCTTGGTTATTAATCAATATAAATTAAGAATAAAGGAGAAACAGTTATGACAAAGGTTAAAATGGGTGTTATCGGTGTAGGTAACATGGGTTCAAGCCATTGCGGCAGCTTTATGGCAGGTCATTGCCCCGAAATTGAGCTTGTAGCTATTGCTGACAGACGTGAAGCAAGAAGAAACTGGGCAAAGGAAACTCTTCCCGAAACAGTTAAGATATTTGAAGAAGGCGAAGACCTTATCAAGAGCGGTCTTTGCGATGCAGTTATTATTGCAACACCTCACTATCAGCATCCCGTTCTTGCAAAGCTTGCTTTTGAGAACGGCCTTCACGTAATGTGCGAAAAGCCTGCAGGTGTTTACACAAAGGCTGTTAAGGAAATGAACGCAGCTGCCGAGAAGAGCGGTAAGGTTTTCGGTATGATGTTCAACCAGAGAACAAACTGCATCTACAGAAAGATGAAGGAAATCATCGACAGCGGCGAGCTTGGTGAAATTAAAAGAGTTAACTGGATTATCACAGACTGGTTCAGAACCCAGGCTTACTACGACAGCGGCGACTGGCGTGCAACATGGGACGGCGAAGGCGGCGGCGTTCTTTTAAATCAGTGCCCCCATCAGTTAGACCTTATCCAGTGGATTTGTGGTATGCCCTCAAAGGTTCGTGCTTTCACACACAACGGCAAGTGGCACGACATTGAGGTTGAGGACGACGTTACAGCTTACTTAGAGTACCCCAACGGCGCAACAGGCGTATTTATCACAACAACAGGCGACTTCCCCGGCACAAACCGTTTCGAAGTTACACTTGACGGCGGTAAGATTGTTGTTGACGCTTCCAGAAAAGAAGCAGGCAAGGTTATGGTTCATAAGCTTAAGGACGGCGCTACAAACAGCGGCACAATCAAGAATGCTGAGCAGGGCTTCGCTAAGATAGACTATGATATTGAAGAGGCTGAAACAGACGGCTTAAATCCCCAGCACGTTGGTGTATTAAATGCTTTTGCAGGCAGAATTTTACACGGTACTCCTCTTGTTGCTGAAGGTTATGAGGGTATTAACGGCTTAACACTTTCCAACGCTATGCACCTTTCCTCCTGGACAGACCAGACAGTTACACTCCCCATTGACGAGGACCTCTTCCTTGAGGAGCTTAACAAGCGCCGCGCTGCTTCCACAAAGACAAAGAACGTTGTTGAAGCTACATTCGACACAAAGGGAACATATTGATTTAACGCAAACAGCTTCACGTTAAATCAGTTAACAGTGAATAGAGTAAAGTGAAGAGCTAAGGGTCTGCGACGAATTTATAGTTTCAGGCTGTTAAGCTCTCAGAGGTATGATTTTATGAACAAAGTAATTATAAGCGGATTTTCCGACGAAATTTGCCCCGAGTTCCGTGAGCAGCTTCGCTGTGTAAAGGAATGGAACGTAAATTATATTGAGATTCGCGGTGTGGACGGCAAGAATATTTCTTCCTACACTCCTGAGGAAGCTGTAAAAATCAAGGAAACACTTGACGAGTACGGCGTTAAGATATCCTCCATCGGTTCTCCTATCGGTAAGATCGGTATCGAGGATGATTTTGCACCTCATTTTGAAAGCTTCAAAAACACCTGCGAGCTTTGTAAGGTTCTTGATACAAAGTATATAAGAATGTTCAGCTTCTACATTCCTGCAGGCAAGGACCCTGCTATGTACAGAGACGAAGTTTTAAAGAGACTTAAGGCTTTCATCGATTACGCAAAGGAGCAGGGTATAGTTCTTCTTCATGAAAACGAGAAGGGCATTTACGGCGACAATGCAGTTAGATGCCTTGACTTAATGAAGGAGCTTTATTGCGAAAACTTCAAGGCTGTATTTGACTTTGCAAACTTCATTCAGTGCGACCAGGAGACAATGGAAGCTTATGAAATGCTTAAGCCCTACATTGCTTACGTTCACATCAAGGACGCAGTAGGTCCTCAGGTTGTTCCTGTAGGTATGGGTGACGGCAAGGTTAAGGCTATACTTTCCCTTCTTAAGGAAAGCTATTTCGAGGGCTTCTTATCCTTAGAGCCTCACTTAAGTGACTTCACCGGCTTCAACGCTCTTGAAAACGGCGAGGAAGCAGCAGCTAAAATATTCTCCGACGGTCACTTTGCATGGCAGGTAGCTTTAAACGCACTTAAAGGTATTCTTTACGACCTTGCTATGTAATCTCCTGTATAAATATTAAGTTTACATAGGGACTTCTTCTGTTAGAGGTCCCTATGATATAAGGAAACTGTTATACTATGGAAAATAAAACTAAACTTAAAAGTGCCATAATCGGTTGTGGCGGTATCGCCCAGGTTCACGCGGGCGTTTTAAGCGAGCTTGAAAGCTGTCAGTTTGTTGCCTGCGCGGATATAAAATTTGAAAGAGCCGAGAAAATGGCGGCAAAAAACAATCTTCACGCCTACAGCTCTATGGAGGAGCTTTTGGAAAAGGAGGAGATAGACGTTGTTCATCTCTGTACTCCTCACTACCTTCATACACCTATGGCAGAGCTTGCTGCTAAAAAGGGTGTAATGGTGTTTTCCGAAAAGCCTCCCGTAATTTCTTACGAGCAGTGGGACAAATGGGAAGAAATTACCAAGCTTACCAAGGTGGGTGTATGCTTCCAGAACCGCTACAACAAAACCACAAAGTACATAAAGGAGCTTATAAATTCTCCCGAGGCAGGTAAAATTTTAGGCTGCAGAGCCTTTGTGACCTGGCAGAGAGGTGTAAGCTATTACGTGGACAGCGGCTGGCGCGGCAGCCTTGAAACCGAGGGCGGCGGTGCCCTTATCAACCAGAGCATCCATACCCTTGACTTGATGCTGGAATTTTTAGGCAGACCCACCGAGGTTGAGGCAATGTGCAAAAACCACCACCTTAAGGGTGTAATTGAGGTAGAGGACGCAATAGAAGCCTACTTCAAATGCGGCGATGCTATGGGCATTTTCTATGCCACAACGGCTTACTGTACCGACAGCCCCGTTATTATTGAAGTGGTTTGCGAGAACCTCACCGTTAAAATGGACGGCAGCCATATAAGCGTTAAGTATGCAAACGGTGACAGAAGCGAAATCGATATGCTCGAAGCTCCTGCCAAGGGTAAATCCTACTGGGGTAGCGGTCACAAGGGTGCAATAGGGGACTTCTACGACAGTATGCTTCAGGGCAAGGAGCCTCCCATAAATATGGAGAGCATCAGAAATACCGTGGACACAATGCTTGCCATTTACAAATCCGCAAGGGAAACCAAGGATATCGTAAAAATATAGGAGCAACGCGGTCTGAAAATTTCACAACAGCAAAACTAAAGGCAGAGTAACTTCTGCCTTTTTTATTTGTTAAGAAAAATTAAATAATTTTCATATTTCTCATAAAGCCTTGCAAGAAAAGACTGAAGGTTGTATAATATAACTAATAATAAAATAAGGTAATTATGCCCTTTGATTAATATAAGAAACTTCCGAAAGGAGAATATGATATGAACATTCCGTTTTCACCTCCCGATCTTACAGGTCTTGAGATAAACGAGGTAGTCGATGCTTTAAAATCCGGCTGGATAACAACGGGTCCCAGAACAAAGGAGCTTGAAAGAGAAGTTGCGAAATTCTGCGGTACAGAACGCGCGGTTTGCCTTAACTCCCAAACTGCCTGCGCCGAGATGGCTTTAAGACTTATGGGTATTGGCGAAGGCGACGAGGTTATCACCAGCGCTTATACCTACACAGCCTCTGCCTCCGTTATTTACCACGTGGGCGCCAAAATAGTTCTTGTGGATATTCAGGAAGAATCCCTTGAAATGGATTACGAACAGCTTGAAAACGCAATAACCGAGAAAACCAAGGCTGTTATTCCCATTGACCTTGGCGGTGTTCCCTGCGATTATAAGCGTATTTACGAAATAGTTGAGAGAAAAAAGCACCTGTTTAAGCCTAATACCGAGCTTCAAAAGGCAATAGGCAGGGTTGCAGTTATGGCAGACACAGCCCATTCCTTCGGTGCTTCAAGAAACGGTGTTCCTGCAGGCTCATTAGCGGATTTTTCCTCCTTCTCCTTCCATGCAGTTAAGAACTTCACAACTGCTGAGGGCGGTGCCCTTACATGGAAGAATATTGAAGGTATTGATAACGAGGATATTTACAAGCAGCTTCAGCTTTTATCCCTTCACGGTCAAAGTAAGGATGCCCTTGCCAAAACAAAGCTTGGTGCCTGGGAATATGATATTATAGGTCCTTGGTATAAATGTAATATGACGGATATCGCCGCAGCTTTAGGACTTTCCCAGATGAAGCGTTACCCCACACTTCTTGAAAGACGTAAGGAAATTATCGAGAAGTACGACAGCGCCATAAGACCCTTGGGCGTAAAGACCCTTGACCACTATTCAGGCAGCAATAAATCCTCAGGTCACCTTTATATGACAAGAGTTCCCGGTATAAGCGGAAAAGAAAGAAACGAGATAATCGAAAGAATGGCTGAAGCAGGTGTTGCCTGCAACGTTCACTACAAGCCTCTGCCTATGCTTACCGCTTATAAGAACTTAGGCTTTAAAATTGAGGATTATCCCCGTGCTTTCGAGCATTTTGAAAACGAAATCACTCTTCCCTTGCACACAAGGCTTAAGGAAGAGGAGGTTGACTTTGTAATTGAAAAGTATACCGAAATAGTAAAGGATTACCTTAAAAAATAAGGAAGTAATTTATGATACTTAAAAAGTGGGAGCAGCTTCCCGAGAGCTTACAGAAGGACGAAATAAAACCTTACTACGATATTTTAAAGAAGAAAAGGTTAAGTCTATTTTTCAAAAGACTTTTCGATATCGTGGTTTCGGCTTTAATGCTTATAATACTTTCACCTGTGTTTTTAATTCTGGCAATAGCAATAAAGCTTGACTCCAAAGGTCCCGTTTTCTACCGCCAGAAAAGAATTACTCAGTACGGTAAGGAGTTCAGAATATTCAAGTTCAGAACAATGGTGCAGAATGCGGATAAAATCGGCTCCCTTGTTACAGTGGGAAGTGACAGCCGCATCACAAAGGTGGGCAAGCTTATAAGAAAGTGCCGTCTTGACGAAATCTGTCAGCTTATTGACGTTTTAAGGGGTACTATGACCTTCGTAGGTACAAGACCTGAGGTCAAAAAGTACGTGGATGCCTATACCCCCGAAATGCTGGCTACCCTACTTCTGCCTGCAGGCGTTACCTCACTTGCAAGTATTATGTATAAGGATGAGGATGAGCTTTTAAAGGGTGCTGAGGATGTGGACAAAACCTATATAGAGCTGTGCCTTCCCGGTAAAATGAAGTACAATTTAAAGGCTATCGAGAAATTCAGCTTTTTCGGCGATATAAAGATAATGTTTATGACGGTGTTTGCGGTTTTAGGAAAAGAGTATAAGGATGAATAAGCTTTATAATTCTGTTTTAAGCCGCAAAAGTACAGATAATTAGAAAGAACTTTGCAAAGAAAGAATTTTACAAAGTTACGGTGATTAAAATGATTGTTTCCTTTGCCGTTGTGGCATTTAACGAGGAGCAAACTCTCCCAAAGCTCCTTGCTGATTTGAAAAATCAGGATTATCCTCACGAGAAAATCGAAGTACTGCTTATTGACAGTATGTCCAAAGACAGAACAAGGGAGATAATGGAGAACTTCGCAAAAGAGGAAAAGAGCTTTTTAAGAATACTTGTCCTTGAAAACAGGAAGAAGAATATACCTTCAGGCAATAACGTTGCTCTTAATAATTACTCAGGCGACGCCATAATAAGGCTTGATGCCCACGCCACAATGCCCAGGGAATTTTTAAGGAAGAACGTGGAGGTTTTAAAGAGCGGTGAATATTGCAGCGGCGGTAAGCGCCCCAATATAATTGATAAAAGCACCCCCTGGAAGGAGGCATTGCTTTCAGCGGAGCAGTCTATGTTCGGCAGCAGTATAGCATCCTACAGACGCAGCGATAAAAAGATGTATACCTCCTCGCTTTTTTGCGGAATGTACCGCCGCGAAGTTTTCGATAAGGTGGGTTTATATAACGAGCACCTTGCAAGAACTGAGGATAACGACATAAACTATAGAATAAGGGAGGCAGGCTTCAAGCTTTGCTATTCTCCCAATATAATATACTACCAGCACGCAAGAAACACTTTAAAGAAAATGCTAAGGCAGAAATACTTAAACGGCTATTGGATAGGCTTAACAATGGGTGTAAACCCCAAGTGTTTCTCCGTATTTCATTTTGTTCCCTTCCTTTTTGTTATGGGAATAATATTTACAACTTTGCTGGCACTTTTCGGTATGCCTTTACTTTCATATTTAATGTGGGGGCTTTACGTATTGTTCTTAATCGTTATGTCTGCCCTGGAGATGGTAAAAGCACCCTCATTTGCAAAGCTTTCACTTCCCTTTTTATTTTTAGCTCTGCACGTAAGCTATGGCGCAGGTACACTTATAGGTTTAATTAAAATGCCGTTTTGCTGCAGGAAGTTCAGAAACAGAATTAAAGAGTAAGGATAGGATATTAAGTTGCTTAAAAAAATAAGACACGAAATGAATTACCTGAAACCCGAGGATTTCCTGCAGGTGTTTCTTATGCTTTTTTCCATAATCCCTTCCCTTATATATAAGCTCATCCTTAAGATAACAAAGAAGGAAATATGGCTTATTTGTGAGGATAGCGCAGAAGCCTGCGACAACGGCTACTGTTTTTTTAAATATATTGCGGAAAATCACCCTGAAATAAAAGCTTACTACGCCATTGACTACAAGTCCAAGGCTTTGGAGAAGGTAAGAAAAACGGGTAAAACCGTCAATTACGGCAGCTTCCTTCACTGGATTTTTTATTTCTGCTGTAAGCATAACATAAGCTCCCAGAAGGCAGGTAAGCCTAACGCTGCCGTTTGCTACGTGCTGGAGGTTTTCGGAATTATTAAAAGCAAGGCTGTGTTTTTACAGCACGGCATTACCATAAACAAGGCAGAGTGGCTTTTTTACGAAAACACTAAAATGCGCCTTTTTATCTGTGGCGCAAAGCCTGAATATGACTATGTTAAAAAGGAGTTTGGTTATCCCGAAGGTAACGTGGCTTACTTAGGCTTTAACCGCTTTGATGATTACCACAGCGCAAAGGTAAAGGAAAACCAGATATTGCTTATTCCTTCCTGGCGTGAATGGATAGCCTCTAAAAATGAATTTTCCGATAAATACGAGGATGTAAGCGACTTTACAAAAACAGAGTATTATAGTAAGTACCGCCAGCTTATTGAAAGCGACGAGCTTATAAGCTTTTTGGAGGAAAACGATTTGACCCTCTGCTTCTATCCCCACAGAAAGATGCAGAAGTATATTGAGTATTTCAAGGCAAAATCCGAAAGAATCAAAATAATCAGCAACGAAACAGGTGACATCCGCAGCCTTTTAATGGAAAGCGCCGTTATGATTACGGACTACTCCAGCGTTGCAATGGACTTTGCCTATATGAGAAGGCCTATAGTCTTCTATCAGTTCGACAAGGAGCGCTTCAGAGAGGCTCAGTATGCCGAGGGCTACTTCAGCTACAGCGAAAGCGGCTTCGGTGAAGTGACGGAAACGGCAGAGGAAACGGTAAATGCCGTAAAGGAAATTTACAAAAACAAGCTTAAATTAAAGGACAAAACCTTAAAGGCGTTCGAGGAGTTTTACCCCTTGTACGATGATAAAAACAACGAAAGGATTTTTGAAGCCATTAAAGCTTTAAAATAACAAAATGAAAACTATCGGTTTGCTTGTGTACGATTGTTCCCTTGTAGGCGGTGCCGAAAGGGTTGCAATGAATATGGCAAAGGAGCTTTCAAGCTTTTATAAGGTTCACTTAATAAGCCTTTTTTCCGAAAGGGAGAAGGCTTTATTTGAAAGCGACAAATATATTTCCCACGTAATAAATCCCGAGCCCCTTTCAATAACTAAGAATTTCTTTAAACTCTCAAAGAAAATAAAGGCTTATTTAAAGGAAAATAATATCGACGTGCTTTTCGCCATTACCGCAGGTGTTGTAACCTTGGCGGTAAAGGCTGCAAGCGGCATAAAAACAAAGGTGGTTTACTGCGAGCATTCCAATTTGGAAAACCGCACCTACGGTAAAAAGCATATATTAAGGCAGCGCTTAGGCGCGAAATTCTCCCACATGGTGGTGACCTTAACCCAAAGGGACAAAAATAATTTCATCAAAATGTTCCGCACTCCTGAAAATAAGGTTAGAGCCATAGGTAACTGGACGGAGTTTAAAGCCTTGGATAACCCTTACAACATAGCTTCAAATAAAATTATCTCCGTAGGAAGGCTGGAGTACGTAAAAGGCTACGACCTGCTTACCAAAGCCGCTTTAAAGGTTTACGAAAAATATCCTCAGTGGCATTGGGACATTTACGGCGGCGGAAGCTACAGGGAGAAAATCGAAAGCGATATTAAGGAAAAGGGTCTTGAAGGTTTTATCACCCTTAAGGGAAGTGTAAGCGACCTTAATAAGCGTTACGGTGATTACAGCTTTTTCGTTCAGACATCTTATTACGAAGGTTTTCCGCTCACTTTATTGGAAGCAGGAAAATCGGGACTTCCCATAATCAGCTTCGATTGTCCCACAGGACCTTCCGAGGTTATAAAAAGCGGTGTTAACGGCTTGCTGATTGAAGCCTATAACACGGATAAAATGGCTGAGGCAATTATAAGCCTGATTGAAAACAGCGAACAAAGGCTTAAAATGTCCGAAATGGCTGCAAGCTCAATACTTCCTTACGAAAAGGAAAACATAATAGGCAAATGGGTAGATTTAATTAACAATTTATAATTTTGCGGGGTAGAAAATGAAAAGGGAAAAAATATCAAAGGTATTTGAAATAACAAGAACGGCTTATATTACGTTGTACCTTACTTTTATTGCATTAATGGAAGTAATCTCCTTCTGTAATATCATTAACGCCACAAGCCTGCCTTCAATGATATATAATTTCCTGGCAGTATTCGGCGGTGTATTACTTCTTAGTGATTTCTGCTTCAAGGGCGTGCTTTTCAAGCATAAGTATGCAGGTATTATAGTTCTTTTCTTTGCTACAATGGTGTTCAGCATAATTGCCAATATGAAATACGGCTTTGGCGATAACCTCAAAACCTTAGTATGGAGCGCAATTCAGATATTCCTTGTAGCAATGGCGGATTTTGATGCCCCCAAAAAGGATATAAAGCTTCACTTCCGAATTGTTACCGAGTGGCTTTCCGCTGTTTTCAGCCTTGGTACCTTATGCTCCCTTTGTATGTTTGTTATCAGGCACGGTGTTTGGGTGCTTACCATTAACGATTCCACCGCAGGCAGACGCGAAGGCTTTGTGGAGGGCAGACTTTTCGGTGTTTTCACCGACCCCAATTATGCGGCAATCGCCTCCTTCGCAGTTCTGGTGTTCTCCATAATCTGGCTTATTATAGATAAAAATATCTTCTCGAAAATATACCACGGTGTTTTAGCATTTATAAACTACTCCTACGTGGTGCTTTCTGCCTCAAGAACTGTGGAGATTGGGTTTTACTTAGTTCTTGGCATTTTAGCCTTCTGGTGCCTGTTCGTACTCTTAAAGAACAAGAAGCCTGCTTTAAAATGGGCGCTTTCCATTCTTGGCGGTGCTTTAGGCTTGGTTCTTGCTGTAGCTTTGTTCGCAGGCACGGTTAAGCTTTATTCCTACGTTCCCGTAATTTACGAAAACCTTACAGCATCAGCAAATAACGCAGCTCCCGGTGCTGATGGCGAAGCTTCTTCCGATACGGAGGTGCTTTTCCCTGAGGATAAGCCCGTAAATATGACAAGACCCGACGTTGAAAACTCAACAAATATATCAAACAACCGTACCACAATATGGGGTGACTATATCAAGGTATTTACAAAGTCCTTTATTACGGGTACTTCCCCAAGAAATTATCTGCAGTATGCAGGCGAGCATTTCCCCGATTTATACGTTGTTTCCGAGGGCTACTCCATACATAACGGTTACCTTTCACTTTTTGTGTGCACCGGTTTAATTGGCGGTTTGCTTGCCATGGCTTACCTTGTTTTAATAGTAATAGAAATTATTTCTTACATAATTAAAAAGCGTGACAAGGTGGATAATAACTATATTATAGTCTGCGCCCTTACTTTGGCATTGGTTGTATTCGCTATAAGCGGACTTTCCTACCAGATGATATTCTTCAATAACCTTTTTGCTACCGTGCTTTTCTGGGCGGTGCTTGGTTACACAAGGCTTTTTGTAAGAATAAGCAGCGGTGAAGAAGTGAAAGAAACCCGGCTTTACAAAACTTTAAATAAGGTAAAAGCTAAAATTTTTAAAAAGGCTTAAGGTGGTATAACTTGGTAAAAGATTTAATCAGCATTATCGTGCCCGTTTATAACGGTGAAAAGGGGATAGGCACCTGCCTTGACAGTCTTATCGCAGGAGACTATAAAAATATTGAGATAATCGTTGTTAACGACGGCTCCAAGGATAATACAAAAAATATCCTTGAAGAATATAAGGTAAAAGACAGCAGAATAAAGCCCTTCCATATAGAAAACGGCGGTGTTTCGAGTGTAAGAAACTACGGCATTGAAAAATCAGAGGGTGAATTTATAATGTTCATTGACGGTGACGACACCCTGGACAAAGAGGCTTTAGCTGAAATGTACTCTTTAATGGAAGAAGACGTAAGCTTTGCCCACTTCGGAATGCGTAAAATTACCGAGGATGGTAAACCTCTTGATTGGCAGAAAAAGCTTAAAAGAGGTGTTGTTGAGGGTGAAAATGACATAATAGCTGCCTTTTTCAGGAAAGATATTATGTCAACCGCTTGCGCAAAGCTTTACCGCAGGGAGCTTATCGGTGACACACGCTTTGATACAAAGTTTGCTGTAGGTGAGGATGAGTTATTCTCCTTCTTTATCTGCAAAAAAGCAAAAAAGGTTGCCCTTACCGACAGCATCTACTATAACTATATTGAAAATGCAGATTCCGTTATGCGAAAGAATTTTACGGAAAAGCATTTTCAGGCCTTAAGCGTAATGGACGTACAAATCGAAAACGTTAAGGACAATAAGGCACTTTTAGCCGAGGCACTTTTGGCGGACACCATAAGGTGCAACGAGCTTATGTGGAAGATTTTCGACACCAAGAAAATGTACGAAAAATTCGATTTCCTTAGAAACAGAATGATGGAAAGAAAAAGTCTTTACCTAAGCTCAAAGGATATTACAAGCAAGGAAAAATTTCTGTTTATTCTTTTATGGCTTATGCCAAAGCTTTACTACAATTTGAAATTAAAGCAAAATTCTTAAGAAAGGGGAGAGAAAATTGCCAAAGGAAGTAAAGGATTTAAGGAAAAGCACCTTCAGCGGCGCTATATGGAAGTTTATGGAACGCGTTTGCGCCCAGGTGGTATCCCTTGTTGTTTCCATTGTTTTGGCAAGACTTCTCTTACCTGAGGATTACAGCGTTGTAAGTATTGTTACAATATTTTTCTCCTTCTGTAATATTATTATTTCAGGCGGACTTAATACTGCTCTAATACAGAAAAAGGATGCGGATAAGCTGGATTTTGCCACCGTGCTTCACACAAGTATGCTTTTATCCCTCCTTTTATACGCCATAATGTTTTTTTCAGCTCCTTTTATAGCTTCTCTTTATAAAGTAGATTTGCTTGTTCCCGTTATAAGGGTTATGTCCCTTACCTTCTTTATAAATGCCTTGAAGTCCGTTTTAAGTGCGTATATTTCAGGAAATATGCAGTTTAAAAAGTTCTTCTTCTCCACCATTGTGGGTACCGTGATATCTGCCGTTATAGGTATAATTATGGCAGTAAAAGGCTTTGGTCCCTGGGCGTTGGTGGCACAGCAAATGTCCAACAGCTTTATTGACACGGTTATTTTATTTATTACCACAAGGTTTAAAATTGAGCTTAAGTTCTCCTTTAAAAGGCTTAAGGAATTATTTTCCTATGGTTGGAAAATTTTCGTAAGCTCCGTTATTACGGTTATTTACGACGAAATAAATCCGCTTATTGTGGGACTTAAGTTTTCAGGCGCGGACTTAGCTTATTATAACAAGGGCAAAAGCTTTCCCGGTCTTTTAAATTCCACTATAAGCGATACCTTGGCTGCTGTATTGTTTCCTGCAATGAGCAAGGTACAGGATGATAAGGAAGCCGTGCTCTCTATGACAAGAAGGTATATAAAAATCTCATCCTTTGTTGTATTCCCCTTAATGGCAGGTTTCTTTGCCGTGGCAGATAATTTTATAAGAGTACTGCTTACGGAGAAATGGCTGATGGCTGTGCCCTACGTACAGATATTCTCAGCCTCCTATATGCTTAACATCATTCAGGTGGGTAATTTGCAGGCAATAAAAGCTATAGGCAGAAGTGATATTTCTCTTATATTGGAAGTTGTTAAAAAGAGCATCTATTTCATCATAATCGCTCTCTTTGTATTTTTATCAGGCAGTCCCGAGCTTTTAGCAATTTCAAGTATAGTCTGCACCCTTGTAGCAACCTTGATTAACACCTTCCCAAACCGCAAGCTTATCGGCTACAAATACCGCCTGCAGCTTATGGATTTACTTCCTAATTTTATTATGGCGGTTATAATGTGCCTTATAGTTTTGGCTGTGGGATATATAAGTCTGCCTCCAATAATTTCATTTATTTTGCAGGTGCTGGCAGGGTTTGTTTCCTACCTGCTTATGAGCATAGTGACCAAAAACGAAAACCTTAAATATTTACTTAAGTTGGTAAAAACCTTCCTTAAAAGAGAGGGATAAAATATGGGTATTAAAAATATAATTTACAGCCTTATCAAAAAGATACCTTCAAAAAATATTATAATGTTTGAAAGTGCTCCCGATTTTTCTGACAGCCCTATGGCTGTGTTCGAAGAAATGCAAAAAAGGGGATTTGCTGATAAATATAAATTTGTCTGGTGGGTGACGGATAAAAACAAGGAGTTCAAAAAGTACCCAAACACAGTTTGTGTGGACAGAAAAAACAGGCTGAATCTTTTGGAATTTCAAAAGTATATGTTCAGGGCAAAGTGCCTTATAAGCTGCAACGCATTTTTAACAACAGCTACCAATTACCAGAAATCCTTCTACATCACTCACGGTACGGTAATTAAAAATACCGGTGACGGCTACGTGATTCCCGATAAAATAGACTACACTTTAATAGCAAGCGACAGTATTAAGGATATTATGTCTGCAGATATGAAGGTGCCCGTAAATAAGCTTTACGGCCTTGGCTACCCAAGGAATGACGCCATGCAGAACACAAAGCTTGATGTAAAAGAGCTTTTTGGCAATAAGTATGACAAAATAATGGTGTGGTACCCAACCTTCCGTCAGCACAAGAACGGCGCTAAAACGGAGTCCAAAAACGCCCTTCCCATTCTTTCCGATGCTCTTACTGCCGAAAAATTAAACGGCATAGCAAAGGAAAATAACACCCTTATAGTGGTAAAACCCCACTTTGCTCAGGATTTAAGCTATATTAAAAATATCGAGCTTACCAATATTAAATTTATTGACGACGACTTTTTTCTTAAAAATAACATTTCCTCCTATCAGTTTGTTGGCGCCTGCGACGCTCTTATAACGGACTACAGCTCTATTTATTACGATTTCCTTTTGACGGATAAACCTGTTGCAGCCGTGTGGGAGGATATTGAGGATTACAGAAAGAACCCCGGCTTCTCTGTAGATATAAATTACTATATGAAGGGCGCCTTTAAAATTTATACCCTTCAGGATTTTGAAAAGTTTATAAGGGACACAGCAAAAAATATTGATACGCTTAAAAATGAAAGAGCCGAGATAAATAAGCTTGTTAACTACTCCGATGACGGTAAAAACGCCGAGAGAGTAACCGACTTCATTATCAAAGAGGCAGGGCTATAAAATATGATGATAATATTTTTAGCGCTCTACCTTGTTCTTTCTATATTCGGTGTAAAATTTCACCTTAAAGAAAACGAGATTGCTCCCTATACCTCAAGGGATGCCACCGAAAGCGTAAAGGGAATATTTATAATTTTAGTGTTTTTCAGCCACTTTAATTATTACGTAGCCTTAAGCGGAAGTCTTAATTCCCTTTACAGCTATATAATAAACATATTCGGGCAGACTATGGTAACCCTGTTCCTTTTCTACTCAGGCTACGGAGTGATGGAGAGCATAAAGAATAAGGGTGAAGCCTATATAAACACCTTTCCGAAAAAGAGAATTTTAACCACACTTATTAATTTCGATATAGCCGTGCTTTTATTCCTTGTATTGGCATTGGTTTTAAGAAACGAAATTACCCCTTATCAGGTGATTTTCTCTTTTATAGGCTGGGAAAGCCTTGGAAACAGCAACTGGTACATATTCGTTATTTTGCTTTTGTACCTTTTCACCTTTATTTCCTTTAAGCTTTTCCTGAAAAGGTCTAAGTTTATGGCGGCTTTATGTACCCTTATACTTACCTTAATTTACGTAGCGGTCTTTATGATTTTTAAAATTAAGGTAAACTGCTGGTTCGATACCGCCCTCTGCTACCCCTT
>JAGBID010000131.1 GCA_017935165.1 Clostridia bacterium | reverse complement strand
TTTGACCCATTTAATAACACTTACGTAAGGCTTGGCGACGTAGTTGGTAAAGCTTTTTGTGACGGACTTAAATTAAAGGAGAATTAGAAATGCATCAGGATCTGATTCAAAGCCTAAAAGCAATTGAATTTCCGTTAATAGACTGTTTGAAAAAAGAAAATTACTTTATTCCTGCAGGATGGGAATCTGCTCATAATGTAGGGCGTTGGTGGGAGGCTGCGCTTCTTACAGAAGCCACTACAGGTATGAAAATTCCTGATGATATTTCACTTTTAATGACTATGCATATACGCGCTCTGTCCGCTAACTCGCTTGGAATGCTACTAAATGATCCTGAGCTTGTTTCTGTATCAAAATTAAATGAGCGTGAGATTGCAAAAAGATACGTAGAGACTTATTCTGTGTTTGCCGGTTACCACCTCAATTATCATAATCTGCGTGAAGCAATGCTTGCATATGCATCACTTGTGCAGTACCGCGAAAGCCACTATGCCCGTGATGCTGCAGAAAGACTGCTTGATACCATTGAGCGCAGATTCCTTGATAAAACCATAACGGATTCTGATGTATGCAATGCAATCGGTTTGCCTGCTGTTGAGCCTTCTGCTTTATCTTTAAAATATGAAGAATACACACAATCAGCCGGACGTGCAATGGAGGGAATTTACCGTTATTGGAAGGCTAGCGGAAGTGATCGTGCACTTAGGGTTCTTCATAAGTCCGCAGTATTACACAGAGAGACTGTTCTCTGCGCTGACGGTAGCGTTCCGCTATGGCTTGCAGATGAGGAGTATAAATCAGGCCATAACCATTCGTATCTGGGTACCTTGCGCGGATTAACTCTATATGCCATTGAGTTTGGTGATAAAAAACTGTTGGAATCAATTTATCTTACCTTTAAAAATGTAATTCCAAAGTATAGTTGCGATTACCATGGCTTTACACCTCACGACCTTGGATGTCTGTTATTCCCTGATGAAAACGGCGATCCTCTTGGCGATCACGCCAGCTGCGCGGATGCAGCTTACCTTGCATTTCTGCTTGCGGTCTACGGCGGTTACACGGAACTTTTAACGGACGCAGAAAGGCTTTTGCGAAGACTTTTTTACGTTCAGAACGATAACGGAGCCTTTGGTATTTATGGCGGCAGTTATTTTGGTAAAGGATACACAATAGATGTGTTTACTTCAATTGCATCTACATTCTGCTATTTGCTTCGCGACTGTTTACAAATGCGTGAGGACGGAATATACGTCCACTTGCATTTCTCTGATAAAATTCCTGCCGCTGAAGTTATAAGTGAACGAACAGACCGACAGTATACAAAAATATTGCCCCACCAAAAGGCGTCACTTCATATCGCTGTTCCTGCTTGGTACAAAGAAGATATGATTTCTGTAACTTATGCAGATAAGACACCGATTCCATACAATTTAGATGGGGGTTATTTACATATTTCAAAAGAAAATATCGTAGCAGAAAAGGAAATTTGTGTTTCTTATGCACTTTTGCAAAGGGAGACTATTGCTAAATCCTGGAAGAGCGGGCAGTGTTTCCGCGTATTATGGAAGGGCGATTCAATTATTAGTACAGCAAAATTGGAATAATAAATTAAATTTCCACGTTATAAATAAATCTGCTTTGTGATTCGAGTATTAAAGGAGAATTAAAATGGATAACAAATTAAAGATTTTCTTATTCAGTTCAACCCATTGGGACAGAGAGTGGTATCAGTATTTTCAGGGTTTTCGCTGGCGCCTTGTAAACACTGTTGATGATTTTCTTGACAAGCTTGAAAAATACCCTGAGTTTGACGTATTTACTTTTGACGGACAGACTATAGTTTTGGAGGATTACCTGGAGATAGCTCCTGAAAATAAGGAGCGCCTTGCTAAGCTTATTAAAGACGGCAGAATTATAATAGGTCCATGGTACGTTATGCCCGATGAATATTTAGTATCCGGTGAAAGCCTTATTAAAAATATGCTTATGGGCACAAAAATATCTAAATCTTATGGTGTAGATCCTATGAAATACGGATACATCTGTGATATTTTCGGCCACGCCGCTCAAACGCCTCAGATATTCAACGGCTTCGGTATGAAGGGTGCGCTCCTCGGCAGAGGTACAAACGAGTGTTCACACCCTGCCCATTTTATATGGCAAAGCCCTGACGGCAGCCAGTGCATAACCTTTAAGCTTCAGGACAGAAACGGCTACGGTGCTGCTTGTGAATACGTTTTACCTTTTGATAACGGTGATATAACGGAGGAAGCAAAGAAAAATCTTATAGCCTATATTGAAAGCGAAAGAAATAGAAGTGACGTGCCCATAGTATTGGCTATGGATGGACTCGACCACATGCCCTGTCACGCTGAAGGCTTGCTAAGAGTAAAGGAGTTTCTTAATGAATATTACCATAATGCTGAAGTTAAAATTACAAGCCTGGAAGAAGTTTTAAATGCACAGGAAAAATATAAAGAATTAATGCCTGTGTTCAAGGGCGAAATAAACGATACCGCAAAAGATCATCACGGATATATCCATCTTATAACAAATACTCTTTCATCCCGTTATGATTTAAAGAAGGCAAATGACTGTTCACAGATACTTATGGAAAAGTGGTCAGGCCCTTTCACAGCTCTTGCCAATACTTACGGAAACAGTAAAATCAGAAAATCCTACTACGATTTAGCTTACAAATATCTCATTCAGAATCATCCCCACGATTCTATTTGCGGCTGTTCGATTGATCAGGTACATACGGATATGCACTACCGCTTTGATCAGGTAGAGGAAATAAGCAACGAGATAAAGAATTACGCCTTCAGAAGTCTTAATGATAAATGCGATGAAGGCAAGAACTATAAGCTTACAGTTGTTAATCCGCTTCCCTACAGAATTAAAAAAAGCTTAACGGCGGATATCTATTTTGACCCTGATTATGAATACAGGTACAGTGAGCCGTTTGGATATGAGGATAGAAATTCCTTTAAGCTTTATGACAAGAATGGTAAGGAAGTACCCTACAAGCTTTTAAACGTAAATCGCAATACAGGTAAAAGATATTCTCTGGATACTGTTTACGGTGCCCGTCATACTGTCTCCTTTGAAGCTGAGCTTGCTCCTATGGGTGAAACAAACTTCACTGTTGTTCCCGTTAAAGGTGCTGTAAGGTATTTTGACAGTCTCAGAACAGGTACTTATGAAGCTGAAAATGAATTTATCAGGCTTTATGTAAATCCAAACGGCACAATAGATATTATTGATAAGCGTACAAATGAGATTTATACAAATCAGCTTACCTTTGAGGATAATGGTGATATTGGTGACGGATGGTACCACGCCGCTCCCACAAACGATATGTCATTCCTTTCAGGCGGAGCTCCTGCCTTGATATCTGTTACAACCGATACTCCTGCTAAATGTACTTTTAATATCGAAAAGAAGATGTTTGTTCCTTCTAAAATTGAAAGAAATCACGAAAGAAGCAGCGATATAAGGAGAAGTGCAGAGTATACGGAGATATATTTAAAAGCTGAGGTTTCTGTAAGCAAGAGCAGTCCTGCGGTTGAAGTTAAGCTTATGGTGGATAATACAGCTGAAAATCACCGTCTGCGCCTTATTATGCCTACGGGTATTTTTGATAATAAATACTTTGCAAGTGAAGCTTTTTCAGTAGTGGAAAGAGAAGTGAAGCTTCCTAAAGAACGAGAAATGTGGCGTGAATCCTGCCAGCACGAGAAGGCTATGGAGAGCTTTGCCTACAAAAAGTCAGGTAACCGCGGTCTCGCATTCGTTAGTGGCGGCGGACTTCACGAGATAGGTGCTTTTGACGATAGTGAAGGTAACTTAGCAGTAACACTTTTGAGAAGTATTTGTCAGCCGCCCGACGGCAATACCTCCGATTATGACGGTCAGTTAATAGGAAAGCATGAGTATAATTTCCTTCTCTGTCCCTTATATAATGAAAAGGATGCAGATTTAAAGAAAATTTCTGACATATTGGCGGCGGGAGTTTATATCCGTCAGGATAAAACAGATGATGCTATAGGCAGCGAGAGAAGCTTTATTGAAATAACATCCGAAAAAGGCAACGTTGTTTACAGCACACTTAAACCTTCCGAGGATGAAAACGGCAGCATCTTAAGGCTTTATAATTTAAGCGGAGAAGAAGAGAGGGTAGATGTAAAGCTTATAAAGGATATTAATAAAGCTTATCTTACTGACCTTGAGGAAAATATTCTTGAGGAAATTGAAACCACAGGCAACAAGCT
>JAGBID010000130.1 GCA_017935165.1 Clostridia bacterium | reverse complement strand
GGCTATAGCTGTTTCAATCATCTTATCGTCAGGCTCTCTTGTTGTGATTCTCTGCACAAGTAAGCCGGGATAAGAGATGATTTTACAGAGGATGCCGTCGTGTCTGCCGCAGAACTTAATAAGCTCGTAGCCGACGCTGATAACAACGGGAAGGGTAACTATCTTCATAAGTGTTCTTGCAAGAGGATCGGAGAAGGGAATTAAAAAGCCCACGATAACACCTATTAAAATTATAAGTATCATAAAGCTTGTACCGCATCTGGGGTGGAAACGGCTCTGCTTTTTAACGTTCTCCACAGTTAAGGGAAGCTCCGCTTCGTAGCAGAAAATTGTTTTATGCTCGGCGCCGTGGTACATAAACACACGCTTGATATCAGGCATAAGTGAGATAAGAAGTATGTATATAAGGAATATAATCATTCTTACTCCGCCTTCAATAAGGCTTCTGAAAGGCTCAATACCCTCACCTACCAAAGCCTTGATGCCGTTTGTAATTAAGCTGGGAAGGAACATAAAGAGAACAACGGCTAAAAGCACGCCCAACACACTGCCTACCGCTGTAATAATTTTGGACATATTATTGCCCATTTTTTCGGTGAGCCATTTGTCGAACTTGCTCTCGGTTACTTCCTCGCCCTCCATTGCTTTATCTGCAGAGCGCTCCATAGCCTTCATACCCATATTCAAGCTGTGTGCCATACTGAATATACCCCTGATAAAGGGCTTGCCTAAAATAGGATACTTATCCTTTAAAGCAGGGCACACGATTTCCTCGGTTGTTATATTGCCGTTTTTATCGCAAAAAGCGGCAACCTTTTTCATAGGGCCAACCATCATTATGCCTTCCATAAGAGCCTGGCCGCCTATTGAAGTTTTCTTGCTCATTTATTCGCCTTTCTTTTTGAGTTTTGTTTTATTGCCGTTTTCATCCTGGATGTAAGTATTATCCAGCTGAGCCTTTAAGCTTTGAACGTAAGAAGCTATGTATTCCTTTCTTAATTCCTTCTGTTCATTTGCTTCGGCTTCGGTTAAGCCTTCAGTTTTACTCTTTTTTGCAAGGAAATTAATTCTTGCTATCTTTTTCTCATCCATTTATAAGTTCTCCTTTTACTTTTTCTCGTCAATAATATTATTTGCCCAGAAGCCTGACTTAAGCATAAATACACCGATAACAGTTTTAACTATATCAATAAACTGTACAGCAAAATATACGTAAGGAAGGGGCAGGGCTGTGAAATTACAAAGCACGGATGCCAGCACGACAGGCACGCACCAGGTATATACACAGTCAAAGAAGAAGGTGATAAGGGTCTTACCGCCGCTTCTTATTGTGAAGTAAACAACGTGAATAAAGGCGTGAATGGGAAGTGATGCACCGTTAATTATCATAAGACTTGTAGCAAGTGTTCTTACCGTAGGCTCAACGTTATAAAGCAAAGGAATAAAAGGTGCGGCTGAAATAAAGATAATACCAATACCTATATGAAGGATAACGGTAAGGAAAATAAGCTTGTTGTCCACGTCCTTGGCTTTTTCAATTTCACCTGCACCAAGGTGCTGACCTACTATAATTGCAACAGCATTGCCCATTGCCATCATAATAATACAGAATATCTGCCAGGCAGTAGCATTCATATTAACGGCAGCAACAGCCTCCAAACCGCGCAGGGAGTAGCTCTGGTTAATAGCTGTCATACCCATTGACCATAAGGTTTCGTTCAAAAGAAGAGGGAAACCTGTTATAGCTACCTTTTTAACAAGGCTCATAGGTACGTAAAGGGATTTGTAAGCACCCACTATAAAGGTATACTTATATGTATGGCGGTGTGCGTGAAGTACAACGTATACAGCTTCCACATAACGGGAAATGACTGTTGCCAAAGCAGCACCGATAACACCCCAATGAAAAATACCGAACATAAAAAGGTAGTTTAATACAAGGTTAGTTAAAATTGCGATTACGCTGGCTGTCATAGGAGCTACGGTCTCGCCGGTTTCCCTTAATGTACTTCCGTAAGCCTGAACGACCGCAAAAGGCAACATGCCTATAAGCATAATAAGCATATACTGCATTGCAAAATCGTAGGTAGCTTTTATCTCCTCAGCAGTACCCTCACTTTCATGCAGGAACATATTTATAAGGTTACCGCCAAAGAAAATAAATATAAGTATACCTGCTACAGTTGCGACAACACTTAAAATCATTTTAAAGCGGAAAGTAAAGCGGAAATTTTCAATATCACCTTTACCGAAAAACTGAGCGCCGAAAATGGCAACGCCTGATAATGCACCGAAAATAGTAAGGTTAAACACCATAAAAAGCTGGTTAACTATAGCAACGGCGCTTATTGAAGCAGTGCCTAAAGCACCTACCATAATGTTATCAAGCAAGCTTACAAAACTTGTTATGCCCTGCTGGATAATAAGAGGAATAACAAGGGTAAGCACACTTGTATAGAAAGCTTTATCGCCTATAAATTTTCTTTTAAATTTTGCTAACATCATTCTACCTCGAATTCTTTGATAAGCTCGTTAAAGCTGTAAATATATCTGTCGCTTATATCTTTAAGCGCCTTTTTATCTTCCTGACTATGGCAGTTTTCGTCCATAACCACCAATGAAAATCCTGCATTTTTCGCAGTTTCAGCCGCATATAAGGCATCCTCAAATATAATGCACTCTGAAGGCTTCAGGTTAAAGTGCTCGGTACATTTTAAATACACGTCAGGCTCATGCTTGCCTTTACCTATATCCTCGCAGGAAACGGCGTATTCTATAAACTCCCCTATACCTTCCCTTTTAAGCGCAGGCATAAGTCCGCCGATGTCGGAAGCTGTTGCCACAGCTATATGAATTCCTTTATTATGTAAAAGCTCAACAAAAGCTTTGGCGCCTTCCTTTTCCTTTATAACGGTACGGTAGCGCTCACGTGCCATCTCAACTATTTCGGCGGCAATCTCCTCAACCGTACCCTCGGCACCCATTTCTTTATAAAGCTCTGCGCATCCCGTTAAGGAGAGCTTGTTCATCTTCCTTGAAAGGTCACTTGGAGCATATATCTTTTTGTAGTCGGCATACTCGAAAGTAATGCTGTTCCACATACCCATTGAGTCAAGCAGGGTACCGTCTACGTCAAATATGGCACATT
>JAGBID010000129.1 GCA_017935165.1 Clostridia bacterium | reverse complement strand
GAACAAGCATTTCGGGTGCTACTGCACTTCTCTTAACAACACTGCCTTCAGGTGCTAAGTTACCCTTTAATACTGCTATACCGCCTGTTTCGCTGTAAGGATTTTCAATAGGACGGATAACCTTGTGATTTAAGTTAACTGAGTACTTTATATTTTCCTCAACTGTTTTTGTTGTAACTGTGATGCAATCTGTGTTTAAAAGATTCTTCTTTTCAAGCTCCTTCATAACAGCGTAAACGCCGCCTGCCTCATCAAGCTCCTCAATATATGTTCTGCCTGCAGGAGCCAAGTGGCAGAGGTTAGGAGTTTTTGCGCTGATGGAGTTAGCAATATCAAGGTCGATTTCAATACCGCATTCATGAGCGATGGCAGGAATATGGAGCATACTGTTTGTTGAACAGCCAAGAGCCATATCAACAGCCAAAGCATTGTAGAATGCCTTTTCCGTCATAATATCGCGGGGCTTAATATCCTTCTTGACAAGCTCCATAATAGCCATACCTGCGTGCTTTGCAAGCTCAATTCGGCTGGAGTAAACGGCAGGAATTGTACCGTTACCCTTTAATGCCATACCTAAAGCTTCGCAAAGGCAGTTCATTGAATTGGCTGTATACATACCTGAGCAGCTGCCGCAGGAAGGACAAGTCTTGCACTCATACTCGTGAAGCTTTTCCTCGGTGATTTTTCCTGCGTTGAACTCGCCAACAGCCTCGCTGATGGAGGAGAAGCTGGTTTTCTGACCGTCAATATGACCTGCAAGCATGGGACCGCCGCTTACGAAAATAGTGGGGATATTAAGTCTTGCTGCCGCCATTAAAAGACCGGGAACGTTTTTGTCGCAGTTAGGCACCATTACAAGGGCGTCAAAGCCGTGAGCCATAGCCATAGCCTCGGTGGAGTCTGCAATAAGGTCGCGGGTTACAAGGCTATACTTCATACCTTCGTGACCCATAGCAATACCGTCACAAACTGCTATTGCAGGAAATACAACGGGGTTACCGCCTGCCATTGCAACACCGAGTCTTACAGCTTCAACAACCTTGTCAATATTCATATGACCGGGTACGATTTCGTTATAGGAGCTTACAATACCTATCATAGGCTTGTAAATTTCCTCGTCCGTCATACCGAGGGCGTGATACAAAGCTCTGTGAGGAGCATTCTGAGGACCTAATTTTAATTTATCACTTTTCATAAGTATTACCTTCTTAAATAGGATTAATGTCAAAATGGGGAATTTTGTTT
This sequence comes from Clostridia bacterium, assembly GCA_017935165.1. Classification (GTDB taxonomy): domain Bacteria; phylum Bacillota; class Clostridia; order Oscillospirales; family Acutalibacteraceae; genus SIG603. The sequence continues at coordinate 5,683 of JAGBID010000129.1, read as the reverse complement.
TTCAAAATCCCCCAAGCTTTTATTAGTTATTGATGAACTTCTCTTCGTCAGCCCAGCTGTAAAGCTTTCTGATATCCTCACCAACAATTTCGGAGGGATGCTCGGAAGCTATTTTTCTCATAGCGTTGAAGTGAACCTGACTACCTGCATCGGACATATCAAGAAGGAAGTCCTTAGCAAATGTACCGTCCTGAATGTCCTTAAGAATCTTCTTCATTGTCTTCTTTGTTTCATCTGTGATGATCTTAGGACCTGTGATGTAGTCGCCGTACTCAGCTGTATTGGAGATAGAATATCTCATACCTGCGAAACCGCTCTGATAAATAAGGTCAACGATAAGCTTCATTTCGTGGATACACTCGAAGTAAGCATTTCTGGGGTCGTAACCTGCTTCAACGAGAGTCTCGAAGCCTGCCTGCATAAGTGCGCAAACACCGCCGCAAAGAACAGCCTGCTCACCGAAAAGGTCTGTTTCTGTTTCTGTTCTGAATGTTGTTTCAAGAACACCTGCTCTTGCACCGCCGATACCGAGAGCATAAGCTAAACCGATATCCCATGCGTCGCCTGTAGCATCCTGCTCAACAGCGATAAGGCAAGGAACGCCCTTACCTGCCTGGTACTCACTTCTAACTGTGTGGCCGGGACCCTTGGGAGCTATCATAATAACGTTGATGTCCTTACTGGGCTTAATGCAACCGAAATGGATGTTGAAGCCGTGAGCGAAAGCAAGTGTCTTACCGGGAGTTAAGTTGGGCTCGATGCTTTCCTTGTAGAGCTTTGCCTGCTTTTCATCGTTGATAAGGATCATAATGATGTCAGCGTTCTTAGCAGCCTCAGCACTTGTCATAACCTTTAAGCCCTGAGCCTCAGCCTTTGCCCAGCTCTTGCTGCCTTCATAAAGACCAACTATAACGTCAACGCCGCTGTCCTTAAGGTTTAATGCGTGAGCGTGACCCTGAGAACCGTAACCGATAATAGCAACGGTTTTGCCTGCTAACTTCTGCAGGTCACAATCCTGCTGATAAAAAATTCTTGCCATAATAATTACCTCTTTTATGTTAAAGTATTTTATATTTCAACCTCATCCGCCTCACAAATTGGCGATATGGGATTTTTATAAGTTTGTTACGTTACGGATGGTTGATTTACCCTTTTCAAGAGCGATTCTGCCTGTACGGCAAATTTCAAGAATCTCGTAATCGTGCATAAGCTCAATGAACTCGTCTATCTTTGCTGAGTCGCCTGTAAGTCTGTAGACTATGGATTCCTTTGTGTAATCCACGATTTTTGCATTAAAAGCATCAGCTGCAGCCTTTATTTCATTCCTTGTTTCAGGCTCGTTACGCATTTTAATAAGCATAAGCTCGCAGCTTACGGTTTCACTTCTGTGAAGCTCTTTAATGGACTTAACGTCAGGCAGCTTATAAAGCTGACCGATAAGCAGCTCCTTACTTCTTTCCTCGCCGTCGAAAACCACGGTAATACGGGAGAAATCGGGAGACTCTGTTTCACTAACCGTTAAGGCTGTAATGTTAAACTGGCGGCGGCGGAACATACTTGTTACACGGTTCAAAACGCCGTACTGATTATTAACAAGAACAGCAACTGTATACTTTTTCATTTCCGTACCTCCTTATTTTTCAACCTTAACTATTATATCGTCCATACTTCCTCCGGGAGGCAGCATAGGAAGAACAAATTCGTCCTTATCGATTCTGCAATCGACGACGTACGGGCCTTCCTCATTAAAGGCGTTTGTAAGAGCCTTGTCAAGCTCCTCTACCGTTGTTACGGCTTCACCCTTTGCGCCGAATGCTTCAGCTAATTTTACAAAATCTGTTTTTCTGTTAAGCACTGTATTTGAATAGTGCTTATCAAAGAAAAGGGTCTGCCACTGCCTTACCATACCCAGCACTCCGTTATTTAAAAGGAGTATTGTAAGCGGTACCTTGTAAGAAACAGCTGTGGCAAGCTCATTCAGGCACATACCGAAAGAGCCGTCACCTGTAACTAACACAGCATGCTCATTTGTAGCCATCTGAGCGCCTATTGCCGCACCCATACCGAAGCCCATTGTACCGAGACCGCCTGAGCTTATAAAACGGCGGCTTGTTTTAAAGCATACGTTCTGTGCTGCCCACATCTGGTGCTGGCCAACATCTGTAGCAACGGGTGTATTTTCACCTAAATGCTTATTTAAAGTTAAGAGCGCACTTCTGGGAGTTAAACCTTCACGGTTATCAAGGTATTTTTCCTCGTCCGCTTTGAAGGAATTTATCCTATCCCACCAAGCTTTTTTCTCACTTTTATTAATAAGAGGAAGAAGATTTTTAAGTGTACACTTTAAATCACCGCGAAGGGCAACAGAAGCAGCAACAGTTTTACTGAGTTCTGCGCCTTCAACGTCAATGTGAACTATTTTAGCCTTTTTGGCAAATTTATTTATATTTCCTGTAGCTCTGTCATTAAATCTTACGCCAAGGGAAATTATTAAATCGGCATCATTCATACTCATACTTGAAGCATAATGACCGTGCATACCCTGCATACCTAAAAACCTCGGATGGTCGGTAGGCACGCCTGAAATACCCATCAAGGAGCATCCCACGGGAGCATCAATAAGCTCAGCAAGCTTCAGCATTTCCTCCTTGGCACCTGAAGAAACAAGTCCGCCGCCGAAGTAGATGTAAGGCTTTTCAGCTTCATTAATTATCTCAGCAGCCTCGCTGACTCTTTTAAGCTTAGCGCTTTCGGGGTCGAAAGGAGTTACTTTAGCCATCGGTTCATATTCATATTTTGCAATCTGAATATCCTTTGGCACGTCGATAAGAATGGGACCGGGTCTGCCTGAAACAGCCAATTTAAAAGCGTCCCTTATGGTATCGGCAAGCTCCTCAATGCTGTTAACAAAGTAGTTATGCTTTGTTATGGGGAGTGTGATACCTGTGATATCTATTTCCTGAAAGCTGTCAGTACCGATTTGTGTAGTGGGTACGTTGCCGCAAATTGCAACCACGGGAATGGAATCAAGGTAAGCTGTAGCAATACCTGTAACAAGGTTTGTTGCACCGGGACCGGATGTAGCAAAAACAACGCCAACCTTACCTGTTGCCCTGGCATAGCCGTCCGCAGCGTGAGCAGCACCCTGCTCGTGAGCTGTTAACACGTGTTTAAGCTCGTCCTGATATTTATAAAGTGAATCGTAAACATTTATTATCTGACCGCCGGGATAACCGAAAACGGTATCAACACCCTGCTCGATAAGTGTTCTTATGATGATGTCTGAACCTGATAATAACATTTCTAAACTAACCTGCCTTTTAAGGCTCTCCTTTATTTACTGACTAAATCAGTTTGCTAAATTTTCTGTAATTAAACTGCCCATCTTGCTGCAGGAGACCTTCTTGTAATTTTCATTTCCTGACGGGGGCATTATGTCAGCTGTCCTATAGCCCATATCAAGAACCTTTGAAACAGCATTTTCAATAGCCGCAGCTTCCTTTTCCATATTGAAGCTGTACTTAAGCATCATAGCGGCTGAAAGTATTGTACCTATGGGGTTTGCAATATCCATACCTGCTATGTCGGGTGCAGAGCCGTGAATAGGCTCGTAAAGTCCCTTAGTGGTTTCGCCTAAGGAGCTTGAGGGAATCATACCGATTGAGCCCGTTATCATTGAAGCCTCGTCGGACAAAATATCGCCGAACATATTCTCAGTAACGATTACGTCGAACTGGCTGGGGTCCTTAACTATCTGCATTGCGCAGTTGTCAACCAGCATATCGGTAAGCTCGACCTCAGGGTATTCCTTTGCAAGCTCATGGATAACCTTTTTCCAAAGGCGGCTGCTGTCAAGGACATTACTTTTTTCTACTGAGCAAAGCTTTTTATTTCGCTTCAGCGCTGTTTCGAAACCGATTTTTCCTATTCTTCTTATTTCACTTTCGCTGTACTTTAAAACGTCGGTGGCTATGCTTTCGCTGCCGTTACTCTCTGTTTTGTGTTCACCGAAATATATACCGCCTATAAGCTCACGGACGATTATAAAATCAATGCCCTTTTCCACGATCTCCTTTTTTAAGGGAGATGCGTCTGCAAGCTGCTGCCATATTTTGGCAGGGCGGTTATTGCTATATACCTTCATAGCTTCTCTGATGCGAAGCAAACCCTTTTCGGGTCTCATATTTCCGGGCACGCCGTTCCACTTAGGACCGCCAACCGCACCTAAAAGAACACTGTCGGCTTTTAAACATTTATTTAGCTCGCTTTCGGGAAGGGGGTCGCCGTATTTATCAATGGCAACACCACCCATGTCAGCTTCTTCATAAATAAATGTATGACCAAAAAGCTCTGATATTTTATCAAGAACCTTCTTAGCCTCTCTTACAATTTCGGGTCCGATACCGTCACCCGGTATTAAAGCAATATTCTTAAACATTATACCACACTTTTCTCTTAAAGGAAAGAGGAAAGTAAGCCTCCTTTAGAAATAATATTTTGAATAAAGGGTGGGAAGGGCTCTGCTTGGTAGGTTTTGCCCGTTGTGAGGTTTGTAATTACGCCTGTGTCGAAATTTACCTGTACTTCGTCCCCTGCGTTTATCTCCTCTGCCGCCTTTTCGCACTCTAAAATAGGCAGACCGATATTGATGGCGTTGCGGTAGAAAATTCTTGCAAAGCTCTTGGCGATAACACAGCCCGTACCGCAGGTCTTTATAACCAACGGTGCGTGCTCACGGGAGGAGCCGCATCCGAAGTTAAAGCCTGCCACCATAATATCGCCTTTTTTAACCTCCTTAACAAAATTCGTGTCAATATCCTCCATACAGTGAAGTGCCAGTTCCTGAGCATTTGCCGTGTTTAAGTATCTTGCAGGAATAATAACGTCCGTATCCACGTTATCGGGATATTTAAAAACTTTACCCTGTGTGTTCATATTCTTTCTCCCTTCCTTATATATCAGCTTCTGTAATATATCCTTTAACAGCGCTCATAGCTGCCGTAGCAGGTGAAGCTAAGTAAACTTCACTCTTAACGTGACCCATTCTGCCTACGAAATTGCGGTTGGTTGTAGCCACGCATCTCTCCCCTGCTGCCAATATACCCATATATCCGCCAAGGCAGGGTCCGCAGGTAGGTGTGGAGACAACTGCGCCTGCATCGATAAACGCCGTTACGTAGCCTTTTTCAACACATTCACGGTAGATGTTCATTGTAGCAGGAATAATAATACATCTTACACCATCTGCTACCTTTTTTCCCTTTAAAATTCTGTAGGCAGTTTCCATATCCTCCATTCTGCCGTTGGTGCAGCTGCCGATAACAACCTGATCGATTTTTATATCATGAAGTTCACTTGCATCCTTTGTGTTTTCGGGAAGGTGAGGGCAGCTGACTGTGGGATTTATTGCGCCTAAATCTATTTCAATAACTCTCTCGTACTCAGCATCTTCGTCAGCCTCATATATAACGGGAGCTCTTTCCGTTCTTCCCTTCATATAGGCTAAGGTAACATCATCAACAGGGAAAATGCCGTTCTTAGCACCTGCCTCAATTGCCATATTGCATACGCATAGGCGGTCGTCCATTGTTAAATTCTTTACACCATCGCCCACAAATTCCATACTCTTGTAGAGGGCTCCATCCACACCTATCATACCTATAATGTGGAGGATAAGGTCCTT